>NZ_JBHUAF010000247.1:0-3262 GCF_042789895.1 Kitasatospora sp. NPDC056783 | reverse complement strand
GACGACAAGTGACCGCCCCCTCCGCCGTCCTGGAGGCCGGCCACCGCGAACTCGTCGAGGCCTTCGAGTCCTTCGTGCGGCGCGAACTGGTGCCGCTGGCCGCCGAGTTGCCCGAGACAGCCGACCAGGTCCCGGCCGACCTGCGCTCCTACGTCCGCAAGCGCTCCGCCGCCCTCGGCTTCTACGCGGGCGACTACCCGGAGGAACTCGGCGGTGCCGGCATGCCGTTCACCGCCGTCGTCCTGCTGCACCACGCCGCCGGGCGCAGCGGCTGCGTGCTCGCGCCGTACGCGCTGGCCGGGTCCGACGGGCCCAGCCCGCTGCTGCGGCACGGCACCCCGGAGCAGGTCGAGCGCCACCTGGTCCCGCTGGTGCGCGGCGAACGGACCCGCTGCCTCGCCCTCACCGAGCCGCACGCCGGCTCCGACGCGTTCCACCTCACCACCACCGCCGTGCGCACCGGCGACCACTGGGTGCTGAACGGGCGCAAGACCTTCGTCAGCAACGCCGAGCACGCCGGGATCGCGCTGGTCGTCGCCGCCACCGACCTCGGCGACGGGGCCGGCCCCACGAGCGGGGCCACCGCCTTCGTGCTGCCGATGGACCAGCCCGGGCTGCGGATCGGCCAGCGCTACGAGGGCATGTCCGGCGAGCCGCTGTTCGAGCTGCTGCTGGACGGGGTCACCGTCGGACCGGAGGCCGTGATCGGCGGCGAGGAGGGCGTCGGCGCGGCCACCGCCCTGGCCATCGACAGCCTCTCGCGCGGCCGCCTGGTGGTCGCCGCGATGTGCAACGGCATCGCCGAGCACGCGCTGCGGATCGGCGTCGAGTACGCCAAGGGCCGGCGGGCCTTCGGCCGGGTGATCGGCGAGTACCAGCACGTCCAGGAGCACCTGGTCACCACCCGGGCCGAGGTCGAGGCCTCCAAGCTGCTCACCCTCGCCTGCGCCCGGCTGGTCGACGAGGGCACCGAGTCGCCCGAGAACGCGGCGCTCGCCAAGCTCACCGCCTCGGAGACCGCCGTCCGCGCGGTGGACCGCTCGCTCCAGGTGCACGGAGCCACCGGCTGGGTGCGCGGGCACCCGCTGGAGTTCCTGTACCGCTACGTCCGGATGACCACGATCATCGAGGGGACCTCGGAGGTCCAGAAGGTGATCATCGCCCGTTCCATGGGCCTGAACTGACGGTACGTCACATTTCCTGGAGTTGATGATGGAACACCTCGGCAAGGACCCGGCTGACACGGAGACCCCGAGCATCGGCTACGGCCGTCCGCACCAGGACGGCGCGGTGCTCGACCTGTTCACCAGCTGGGCGCACCGCACCCCGGACGCCCCCGCCCTGATCGACGGCGAGCGGGTCCACAGCTACGCCGAACTCGACCGCCTCGCCGACACCGTGGCCGAGGCCCTGCGCGGCAAGGTCGGCCCCGGCGACCTGCTCGGCGTCTGCCTCGCCCACTCGGTCTCGCTGGTCGCCGTCACCCTGGCCGCCGCCAAGCTCGGCGCCGTCCACCTGCCGATCGGCCCGCGCCCCGGCGAGCGGCGGCTGCGCGCCGTCGCCGAACAGCTGCGCCCGGCCTGCCTGGTCGGCGAGCCGGACCTGCTGCCGCCCGGCGGCGAGCGGCTGCCGCTGGACCTGCCCACCGGCGGCGTGGTGGCCGCCCTGACGCCCGGCGGGCAGGCGCGCGTCCCGGTCGGCACCCACTACGCGGTGCTCACCTCCGGCTCCACCGGCACCCCGAAGGCCGTCGCCGTCACCGAGCCCGCGCTCGGCGCGCTGCTCCAGTGGTACCGCGAGCTGACCGGCCTCGGCCCCGGCGAGCGGCACAGCCTGCTGATCGGCGTCGCCTTCGACCCGCACGTCCAGGAGCTGTGGGCCGGCCTCACCTCCGGGGCCGCCCTGGTCGTCGCCCCCGAGGCCGTCCGCTGGGACACCGGCGCGCTCACCGACTGGTGGCGCGAGGCCGGCATCACCGTGGCCGTCCTGCCCACCCCGCTGGCCGAACCCGTCCTGGACCGGCCCTGGCCCGGAGGCCTGGCGCTGCGCCACCTGAGCGTCGGCGGCGACCGGCTGCGCCGAGCCCCCGGGCCCGACGTCACCGCGACCGTCCACAACTCCTACGGCCCCGCCGAGGCCACCGTCACCACCACCGTCCACACCATGGCCCCCGGCGGCGACCACGGCGCCGGCGCCCCGCCGATCGGCCTGCCGATCGCCGGCGCCGTCCTGCTGGTCACCGACGAGGAGGGCCGCCCGGTGCCGCGCGGCACCGCCGGCGAGCTGCTGATCGGCGGCCGCGGCCTGGCCGCCGGATACCTCGACCCGGAGCTGACCGCCCGCCGCTTCGTCGACGCCCCCGTCGGCCTGGTCGGCACCGACCGGGTCTACCGCACCGGTGACCGGGTCGTCATGCGCCCCGACGGGGTGCTGGAGTTCCACGGCCGGCTGGACGACCAGGTCAAGGTCAGCGGCGTACGGATCGAACCCGCCGAGGTCGAGGCCGCCTTCGAACGCGACCCTCGGGTGCGCAGGGCGGTGGTCGCCGCCGAGCAGGCGCCGACCGGCGGGGCCCGGCTGCTCGCCTTCGTCCAGGGCGAGGAAGGCGCCGACCCCGAGGCGCTGCTCGCCGCCGTGCGCCCCTGGCTGCCCGAGCAGGCCGTGCCCTCCGCCGTCCGGCTGGTCGAGCGCTTCCCGCTGGACGCCAACGGCAAGGTGGACCGCCAGGCGCTGCTGGCCGATGCGCGGTCGGCTCAGGCGCCGGCGTCGGCCGCCGGGGAGGGGGACGGACCGGTCGAGCGCACCGTCCTGAAGCTCTGCCGCGAGCTGATCGGCCGCGCCGACCTCGGGCCGACGGACAACTTCCTGGCCTCGGGCGGAAACTCGCTCGCCGCCGCCCGACTGCTGGAAGCCCTGGAGAACGAGTACGGGGTGCGGCTGCGCGCGCCGCTGGTGCTGCGCCAGCCGGACCTGCGGGCCGTCGCCCGGCTGGTCGAGGAGCGGATCACCGCCGTGGAGCGGGTCTGACACGTCCGCCGCGCGTCGACCGTCACCGCGTCGACCGTCAGCGCGCCGATCCGGGCGCGCTGATGCGAAGCGTGCCGATCCGAAGCGCGCCTATCCGACGAGACCCGTCGGACGCGCGCCGATCCGAGGCCGACCGTCGGACCCGCTCGGACCGCGGCCGTCCGGCCCCGCCCGAACCTCCTCAGCACGGCGCCCCGGCCCACCCCGGTCGGAGAAGTAGCACGGGTCATCGGCA
>NZ_JBHUAF010000246.1:0-12843 GCF_042789895.1 Kitasatospora sp. NPDC056783 | reverse complement strand
GGTGGGGGCTGGTGGGGTGGGGGCGGGGGTGGCGAGGGTGGTGGTATGGATGCGGAGGATGTTCGGCGGGTAGGGCAGTTGCGGCGGGCGGCGGCTGCGGCGCTGATCGGGACGGCGATCGAGTTCTACGACTTCTTCATTTACGGGACGGCGGCCGCGTTGGTGTTCGGGCCGGTGTTCTTTCCCGGACTGGGCACGGTGGGCGCGCTGTTGGCGGCCTTCTCGGTGTATGCGGTGGCGTTCCTGGCCCGGCCGTTGGGGGCGGTGGTGTTCGGGCACTTCGGGGATCGGGTGGGGCGGAAGGCGACGTTGGTGGTGTCGCTGCTGTTGATGGGTCTGTCCACGGCGGCGGTGGGGCTGTTGCCGGGGTTCGGGGTGTGGGGGTGGTGGGCGCCGGCGGTGTTGGTGGTGCTGCGGGTGTGCCAGGGCGTCGGGTTGGGCGGGGAGTGGGGCGGTGCGGCGCTGCTGATCGCGGAGAACGCGCCGGCCGGGCGGCGGGGGCGGTACGGGGGGTTCCTGCAGTTGGGGCCGACGATCGGGTTCGTGCTGGCGAACGGGGTGTTCCTGGCGCTGCAACTCGGTTTGGACGAAGGGGCGTTCCGTGTGTGGGGTTGGCGGGTGCCGTTCCTGGCCTCGTTCGTCATGGTCGCGGTGGGGCTGTTCGTACGGCTGCGGGTCGAGGAGTCGCCGCTGTTCCGGACGGCGGGTCGGCGGGAGCGGCTGCCGGTGCTGGAGGTGTTGCGCGAGCACTGGCGCCCGGTGCTGGCGGGTGGCGGGGCGATCACCGTGGGGTACGCGCTGTTCTACCTGACGACGACGTACGCGCTGGCGTACGCGACCACCGGGCTCGGGGTGGCGAGCACGGTGGTGCTGTCGATGCTGCTGGCCGGTGCGGCGGGCATGGCCGCGACGGTGTGGTCGAGTGCCTCGCGCAGTGACCGGTGGGGGCGGCGGCGGACCTTGCGGTGGGCGACGGCTCTGGCGACGGTCTGGTCGCTGGTGTTGTTCCCGCTGCTGGAGACGGTGGCCCGGCCGCTGATGTTCGTCGCGCTGGCGGGGGCGATGGCGGTGCTGGGCTGCGTGTTCGGCCCGTTGGCGGCGTTCCTGCCGGAGTTGTTCCCGACCCGGGTGCGCTACACGGGGGCGGCGTTGACGTACAACCTGGGCGGGGTGATCGGCGGTGCGACGACGCCGCTGGTGGCCACCCGGCTGACCGGGGTGTACGGGACGGCGCAGCCGGTGGGCTGGTACCTGGCGGTGTTGGGAGTGCTGGCCCTGGGGTGCCTGCGGCTGTTGCCGGAGACCGTCGGCGCGGAGCTCGGGTCGGCGGGTGAGCCGGTGGGCCGGTCGGTGGACGGGCCGGCGGACGGCGGACGCCGCCGGGCGCCCCGGTGGGGGACGGATCCGGCGGCGTAGCGGTGCCGGGGCTCAGCCGGCCAGGGCGGCGCGGCCGGCCAGCACCACGGCGGTGTGCCGGGCGACGCGCGCGCCCAGGTGCTCGGCGGTGGCGATGTCGGCCTTGTGGACGGCTTCCGGACCGGCGTCGGTGGGCGAGGAGGCGGCGGCGCCGTTGAAGAAGCCGAGGCGGTTGAGGTCGTTCTCGGAGGCGGTGGTGGCGTTCCAGCCGGGCTTGAGGCCGAGGTTGACCCAGTGCATGCCGTGCTGCGCGGCGAGGGTCTGGAAGAAGCCGAGGGTGGCGGCCTTGTCGCCGTTCTTGGAGCCGGAGTTGGTGAAGCCGGCCGCGATCTTGTCCTTCCAGACGTCGGTGAACCAGCGCTTGCTGGTGGCCTCGGCGAAGACGTGGAAGGCGCCGGAGGCGGTGCCCATGTAGGTGGGGGAGCCGAAGACGATCGCGTCGGCGGCGTCCAGCTGGGCCCACTGCTCCTCGGTGATGGTGTCGACGGCGATCGAGACGACGTCGGCACCGGCCGCGGCGGCGCCGCGGGCGACGGCCTCGGCGATCACGGCGGTGTGGCCGTAGCCGGAGTGGTAGGCGAGGGCGACGGTGGGGCGGATGGCGGTCATGCGGCACTCCAAGGGGCGGGCGCGGGCCGACGGGCAAGCGCGGGGACGGTTCGGGGTGGGCGCACCGACGTGGCCCGTGCCCTCGACCCGGATCGGTCTCGAATATAGACCAGGTCTCTATTGGTTACCAAGGGGGGATTGGAGACCGACCGGGCTACTCTGGAGGCATGACGACGGAGGAAGCGCCCCGGGCCCGGACCGGGACCGGAAGGCCCGAGGGGCGGGAAGTGCCGGGCGCCGACCGGGAGGACGGGTGGGCGGCCCGCTCCGGGGAGGGCTGGGAGCCCGGGCAGGAGCTCGACGTGTTCGCCCGGCTGTGCCCCAGTCGCGAGGTGTTCGCCGAGCTGGTCGACAAGTGGTCGATGCTGATCCTGATGAGCCTCCTCGCCTGCGGGCCGCAGCGCTTCTCCGAACTCCAGCGCGGGGTCGGCGGGGTCAGTCGCAAGATGCTCACCCAGTCCCTGCGCAACCTGGAGCGCAGCGGGCTGGTGCTCCGTACGGTCTTCCCGGAGACGCCGCCGCGGGTGGTCTACGACCTGCTGCCGCCCGGCCGTGAGCTGGCCGAACTGGTCGCGCCGATCGGCCGGTGGACGGAGCGGAGCACCGGGCGGATGATGGCGGCCCGCGAGGCGTTCGACGCGGCGCACCCCGAGGGCTGAGGGGGCGCGTGGGTGGAGCCGGGGCCGATTTCCCTTCCGGGCCGACGGCCGTGTAATGTCTTCCTTGTTCGAGCGGCCCGGAGAAACACCGGGCAAGCGAGCAAGCCCCTATAGCTCAGTCGGTAGAGCGTCTCCATGGTAAGGAGAAGGTCTGCGGTTCGATTCCGCATGGGGGCTCCACTGAAAGACCCTCGCCTCGCGGCGGGGGTCTTTCGCGTTCCCGGCCGGTTCCGCACCGCCGACACGCCACGGCCTAGCGGGTCGGGCACGGAATGCGCTGTGATGGTGCGTCATCGGCCGCCCGCCCGAGGGGTGCGGGCGCGAGCCGGACCCCGACCGGGAGGGTGTCATGGGTGTTCGACTCGTGGTGGTGGACGACCACCGGCTGCTGGCCGAGGCGCTGGCCACCGCGCTCCAGCTGCGCGGCCACCGGGTGCTCGCGGTCGGGTCCCCGGCCGGCGCCGCCGCCGACCTGGTGGTCGGGCGGCGGCCCGAGGTGTGCCTGCTGGGGGTGTCCGCCCCGGGGGATCCGGGTGCCTTCGACGGGCTGCGCCGGATCCGCCGCGAGCGCCCCGAGGTGGCCGTGATCGTGCTCGGCCCGGTGGGCGAACTGCGCGGTGTGGCCGGGGCGTTCGCGGCCGGAGCGGCCGGGTACGTGCCCAGTGACGAGCGGATCGAGGTGGTCGAGCGGGCCATCGGACGGGCACGCGCGGGCGAGGCCGCGGTCGCCGTCGACATCCTGCGCGGCGCCTTCGACCAACTGCTGCGCCCGGCGCCCGAACCGGACGACGAGGCCGTCCGGCTGCTGCGTCTGCTGACCCGCCGTGAGGTGCAGGTGCTGGCCCGGATCGCGGACGGCGAGGACACCGCGGCGATCGCCGCCGGGATGCGGATCGCGGCCAGCACCGCCCGGACGCACGTCCAGCGGGTGCTGATGAAGCTCGGCGCGCGGACCCGCCTGGAGGCGGCCGCGGTGGCGGCGCGCACCGGCCTGCTGGCGCGGCTGGCCGGGGGCTGAGGACCCGGCCCGAAGGAGGCCGGGGACTCGGCCGAGGAACGCCTGAGGGACCGGCTGGAGGAGCCGGGCGGGCGGCGGCCGGCGGTCCCGTCGGGGCGTCCGGGGCTGAGGAGTTGGTGAGAAGGCCGGAAGCCGTCGTCCGGGTGGTCCGGAGCATCCCGGCGGATTGGGAGAATGGCCCCAGTCGTACGCATTCCGTCGACGGCACCCGCCCGGCCGGGCGGACCGTCGTTCGCTGGAGGTCGCAACATGAGTAAGTACCTGGTCACGGGTGGCGCCGGTTACGTCGGCAGCGTGGTCGCCGCCCACCTGCTGGAGGCGGGGCACCGGGTGACCGTCCTGGACGACCTCTCCACCGGTTTCCGCGAGGGCGTCCCGGCCGGTGCCGAGTTCGTCGAGGGCCGGATCCAGGAGGCGGGCAAGGTGCTGGACGGCTCCTTCGACGGCGTGCTGCACTTCGCCGCCTCCTCGCAGGTCGGCGAGTCGGTCGCGGACCCGGAGAAGTACTGGCGCAACAACGTGGCCGGCTCACTGGAGCTGATCAGCGCGATGCGCGCGGCGGACGTGCGCACGCTGGTGTTCTCCTCCACCGCCGCCACCTACGGCGAGCCGGAGGCGGTGCCGATCGCCGAGACCGCCCGCACCGCGCCGACCAACACCTACGGCGCCACCAAGCTCGCCGTGGACCACCTGATCACCAGCGAGGCCGTCGCGCACGGGCTGGCCGCCGTCTCGCTGCGCTACTTCAACGTGGCCGGTGCGTACGGCAGTTCCTCCGGCGTCTCGTTCGGTGAGCGGCACGATCCCGAGTCGCACCTGATCCCGCTGGTCTTCCAGGCCGCGCTGGGCCTGCGTCCGCACATCGCGGTGTACGGCGACGACTACCCGACCCCGGACGGCACCTGCGTCCGCGACTACATCCACGTCGCCGACCTGGCCGAGGCGCACCTGCTGGCGCTGGACGCGGCGAAGCCGGGCGAGCACCTGATCTGCAACCTGGGCAACGGCAGCGGCTTCTCGGTGCACGAGGTGATCGAGTCGGTCAAGCGGGTCACCGGCCGCGAGATCCCGGTGCGGGTGGCGGGCCGCCGGGCCGGCGACCCGGCGGTGCTGGTGGCCTCGGCCGCCCGCGCCCACGAGGCGCTGGGCTGGACGCCGCGCCGTCCGAACCTGGACGAGATCGTCGCCGACGCCTGGGAGTTCACCCTGGCGAAGCACGGTCGGTGAGCGGCGGTCGGTGAGCATCGGTCGGTGGGCGGCAACTGGTGAGCAGTGACTGGTGAGCAGTGATTGGTGAGCAACGGCCGCTGAACGGTGGCGCGTTGGGGAGGGACGCCGGGCGGGGCCCGCGCCCGGGACGGTCGGACGCGGGCCCGGTGACGGTAGGCAATAGGACTCAAGTCCGTTTGCCCGTGCACTTTCTGACGAAACTTCACCGAATCGCCACGTGCGCGTTTCCCGCCCCGTAGGCTGAGTGCGGTACCGGTGGGGGCCGGCGCCCTTTCGGCCTCACCGACCACCGGTGGGCGGGCGGAGCGGCGGGTCCGGAACGCGGAAGCCGGACTGGTCCCGCCCCGGGCTCGGGCGCTCTGAGCAGGGGAGGGACGATGGGGCGGATTCGGGTCCTGGTGGTCGACGACCACCGGATCTTCGCCGAGGCACTGGCCGCGGCGCTCGCCGCCGAGCCGGACGTGGAGGTGGGGGCGGCGGGTAGTGCCGCCGCCGCCGAGCGGGCGTTGGAGCGGGCGGCCGGCGAGGGCCGGGCCTACGACGTGGCGCTGATCGACGCCGACCTCGGCGCCGAAGCGGTCGGGGCGGCCGGAATGATCGGTCCGTACGGAGCACCGGGAGCGCCGGGATCATCAGGAGCGCCCGGAACGCCGGGGCCCTTGACGGCGTCAGGGGTCCCCGGCGCGCCCGCCCGCCGCCGGCCCGGCGCCGAGCAGGCCGAGGAGGCCCGACGGCGGGGGGTCCCGCCCGTGCCGCAGCCGCGTCGGCCGGCCGTGTCCCCGGGGGCGCCCGTCCCGCTGCCGCCCGGCGCCCGGCCGGCGGTGGACCCGTCGCGGGGCGACCAGCTCAGACCCGCGGCCCCGCCCCCGGACGGCATCACCCTGCTGGCCAGGCTCCGCCGCGCCCACCCCGGGCTGCGCGCCGTCGTCCTGGCCGCCGCCGACGATCCGCACCGCGCCGCCCGTGCCCTGCACGCGGGGGCCACCGGCTGGGTGGCCAAGGAGAGTTCGCTGGCCCGGCTGCTCGCCGTGGTCCGGGGCGTGCTGCGGGACGAGACCCATCTGCCGCCCGCGCTGCTCACCGGGGTGATCCGGGAGCTCACCACCGCCCGGCGGGACCGCACCGAGAGCGAGCGGCTGGTGGACACCCTGACCCCGCGGGAGAAGCAGATCCTGCGCTGCATGGTCGCGGGTCTCGGCCGGCAGGCCGTCGCCGAGCGGCTCTACCTGTCGCCGCACACCGTCCGGACGCACATGCAGAACGTGCTGGGCAAGCTCGGGGTGCACTCCACGCTGGCGGCCGTGGCTGTCGCCCGCCGGGCCGGGGTCAGCCCGGCCGAGCAGGCCGCGCCCCCGCCGCCCTCGGTGGCGAGCACCGTCGAACGGTCCTGAGGCGGCATCGGCGGGCCGGGTGGCCCCCGGCCCGGGCGGGCGTCAGCCCGGGATGTTGTCGAACGGGGCGACCAGCAGCCGCAGCAGCGCGGCGAGTTCGCCCTGCTGACCGGAGGTGAGCTGGGCGAGCAGTTCGCGCTCGTGCACGAGCAGTCCGGCGAGCGCCTGGTCGGCGCGGTCGCGGCCGTCGTCGGTGAGCCGGACCAGGACGCCGCGCCGGTCGTCCGGGTCGGGTAGGCGCTTGACCAGGCCCTTGACGGTGAGCCGGTCGATCCGGTTGGTCATGGTGCCGGAGGTGACCAGGGTCTGGGTGAGCAGCTGGCCGGGGGAGAGCTGGTACGGGGAGCCGGCCCGTCGCAGGGCGGTCAGCACGTCGAACTCCCACGGCTCCAGGCCGTGCTCGGCGAAGGCGGTGCGGCGCGCGCGGTCCAGGTGCCGGGCGAGCCGGCTGACCCGGCTGAGCACCTCCAGCGGCTCCACGTCGAGGTCGGGGCGCTCCCGGCGCCACGCTGCGACCAGCCTGTCGACCTCGTCCTCCATGACGATCAGTGTATCGGTGGATGTGTCGATGTGAAGTCTCTTGACATCGAGAAATGTGCCAGCAAGGCTAACGCGAGATATCTTGATATCGAGATACTTGCGAGGTGAACCATGACCAGCCCCGTCTGGGACCCGGCGCAGTACCTGCGCTTCGCCGACGAACGCACCCGCCCGCTGCGTGAGCTGCTCGCCCGCGTCCCCGACCTCCCGCACCCCGGTGCCGAGGTGATCCTGGACATCGGCTGCGGCCCCGGCAACTCCACCGCCGTGCTGCGCGAGCGCTGGCCGCACTCCCGCCTCACCGGTGTCGACAGCTCGGCCCCGATGCTCGCCACCGCCCGCGCCGAGGGCGAACCCGGTGCCGAGTACCTGCTCGCGGACGCCCGTGACTACGACCCGGCTCCGGCCCGGCCCGACCTGATCGTCTCCAACGCCACCCTCCAGTGGGTGGACGGCCACCTGGCGCTGCTGCCCCGCTGGGCGGACGCCCTGGAAACCGGCGGAGCGCTCGCCTTCCAGGTGCCCGGCAACTTCGACGCCCCCAGCCACACCGTCCTCGCCGACCTGCGCCGCAGCGCCCGCTGGCGGGACGTGCTCGGCGAGGACGCCGTCCGGGCCGGCGTCCACCCGCCCGAGCGCTACCTCGACGCGCTGGTCGCCGCCGGCTGCCGCCCGGACGTCTGGGAGACCACCTACCGCACCCTGCTGCCCGGGCCGGACCCGGTCCTGGAGTGGGTCAAGGGCAGCGCGCTGCGCCCGGTCCTCACCCGGCTCGCGGACCCGGCCGACCGGGCCGCCTTCCTCGCCGAGTACGGGCGGCTGCTGCGCGAGGCCTACCCGGCCGGGCCGTACGGGACGGTGTTCCCGTTCCGGCGGATCTTCGCGGTGGGCACCCGGAGCTGAGGCCCAGAACCGAGGCCCAAAACCGAGGCCCGGAGCCGAGGCCCCGGGACCCGATCGGGCGGTCACCCGGCGCCGCTGGCCCGGCCGGCGGCGGGTGGCCGGTCAGCCCTTGCGCTCGCCGACCAGCTTCGGGTGCCGCTCCAGGCCCTCCAGCCCGTGCCAGGCCAGGTTCACCAGGTGCGCCGCCACCGTCGCCTTGTCCGGCTTGCGGACCTCCAGCCACCACTGCCCGGTCAGCGCGACCATTCCCACCAGCATCTGCGAGTACATCGGCGCCAGCCGGGCGTCGAAGCCGCGCGACTTGAACTCCAGCCCCAGGATGTCCTCGACCTGGGTGGCGATGTCGCTGATCAGCGAGGCGAAGGTGCCGGTCGACTGGGCCACCGGGGAGTCCCGGACCAGGATCCGGAAACCGTCCGTCGAGGTGTCGATGTAGTCCATCAGGGCGAACGCGGCCTGCTCCAGCAGCTCGCGCGAGTGCCCGCCGGTCAGCGCCCCGGTCACCATGTCGAGCAGCAGCTGCATCTCGCGGTCGACCACCACCGCGTAGAGGCCCTCCTTGCCGCCGAAGTGCTCGTACACCACGGGCTTCGACACCCCGGCGCGCTCGGCGATCTCCTCCACCGAGGTGCCGTCGTAGCCGCGCTCCGCGAAGACCGTCCGGCCGATCTCCAGCAGCTGCTCGCGCCGCTGCTTGCCGGTCATCCGGACCCGGCCGCCCCGGCGGCGCGGGGCCGGGGCCGGGCCGCCGCCGTCCGCGCCCCGGTCCGGATCTCCTCCGGTGGTGCCGGCCGCCGGTGCAGCGGCCCGCGGACGGGCCGGCGCCGTAGCGGGGGCCGCGTCCGTCCGCGTGCTGTGGTGACCGCCTGTGCTGTCTGCGCTGCTCCCGTTCACCCCTACATCATGCGGGAAGCGCCGCTTCATGCGGCGCGGCGGGCGGCGATCCGCTGCGCGTCCGGCCAGCGGACGTCCCGCACCCAGCCGGCCAGCTCGAACCAGCGGATCAGCCGTGCCGAGGAGTCGATCTGCCCGCGCAGCACCCCGTGCCGGGCGGAGGTCGGGTCGGCGTGGTGCAGGTTGTGCCAGGACTCCCCGCAGGAGAGCACGGCGAGCCACCAGACGTTGCCGGAGCGGTCCCGGGAGCGGAACGGGCGGCGGCCGACGGCGTGGCAGATCGAGTTGATCGACCAGGTGACGTGGTGCAGCAGCGCCACCCGGACCAGCGAACCCCAGAAGAAGGCGGACAGCGCGCCCTCCCAGGACAGGCTCACCAGGCCGCCGATCAGCGCGGGCAGCAGCAGCGAGATGGTGGTCCAGAGCCAGAACAGCCGGGAGATCCGCCGCAGCGCGGGGTCGCGCACCAGGTCCGGGGCGTACTTGAGCTGGGGGGTCTGCTCCTCGTCGAACATCCAGCCCATGTGGGCCCACCACAGACCCTTCACCAGCGCCGGGACGCTCTCCCCGTAGCGCCACGGCGAGTGCGGGTCGCCGTCCTTGTCGCTGAACCGGTGGTGCTTGCGGTGGTCGGCCACCCAGCGCACCAGCGGGCCCTCGACCGCGAGGCTGCCGGCGATCGCCAGGACCACGCGCATCGGGCGACCGGCCTTGAACGCGCCGTGGGTGAAGTAGCGGTGGTAGCCGACGGTGACGCCGTGGCAGGTGAGGAAGTACATGGCGACGGTGATCGCGAGGTCGGTCCAGCCCAGGCCGCGGCCCCAGGCCACCGGGACGGCGGCGACCAGGGCGGCGAACGGCACCAGGATGAACAGGGAGAGGGCGATCCGCTCGGCCGGGCCCTGCTTCTCCCCGCCGCGGGTGGCGGACAGCCGGGTGGCGGCGGTGGCGGAGCCGGGGGGAGCGTCGTGGTCGGAGGTCTCGGTGGGGTCGGAGTCGGGAGACGGAGTGGGGGTCGCGGAGTTCCCCGAGCGCGCCTCGCCTGCCTGGATGGTCATGGGCGTCCCTTTGCGGCGTCCCGGAACGGGACAGAAGAGGACCTACGTTGGCGTAACCTACGGCATCGTAGGTTGCGCTCCGTGTCCAGGGGAACACGCCGGTACGGGGCGCTTGAGTGAATTCGCCCGGCCGGACGGATGAACCGAGGCGCCGCGGGGCGGGTCGGTGGAGGCGGAAGCGGGCCGGCGGATCATGGCAAGTCGATACCCACGGCAGGGCCGTCTCCGGTAGGGTCTGACACGACTGTCCGCCGTGGTGTAATGGCAGCACAGGGCCCTTTGGAGGCCTTTGTCTGGGTTCGAATCCTAGCGGCGGAGCCTTTGCACGCCTCTGGTTCGGGCGTCTTCCCCCCGCGCCGGTATTGTCGGTGCTGCTCGGCGGACTGTGCGTATGGCGACCGGCCTGGGTCCGGGCCGGGCTGCTCTGCCCTCTCCGTGAACCTACCGAGGAGCCTCCCCGTATGGGTGCCAATTCGCTCGCCGCCGTTGTCGTGCTCGCCGCCGGTGGCGGGACCCGGATGAAGTCGAACAAGCTGCCCAAGGTGCTGCACGAGGTGTGCGGGCGTTCCCTGGTCGGTCACGCGGTCTCGGCGGCCCGGGAACTGACGCCCGGCCAGCTGGTCGTGGTGGTCGGCCACCAGCGCGAGCAGGTCGTGGCGCACCTGTCGGAGCACTACCCGGCCGCGCGCACCGCGGTGCAGGCGGAGCAGAACGGCACCGGGCACGCCGTGCGCGTGGCGCTGGAGTCGCTGACCGCCGACGGCGTGGCGCTGGACGGCACCGTCATCGTCACCTACGGGGACTCGCCGCTGCTGACCGTGGAGACCCTGCGTCAGCTGGCGCGGTCGCACGAGGCCCAGCAGAACGGCGGCACGGTGCTGACCGCCGTCGTCCCCGAACCGCACGGCTACGGGCGCATCCTGCGCGACGAGGACGGCACGGTCCTCTCGATCGTGGAGGAGCGCGACGCCACCCCCACCCAGCGCGCGATCGCCGAGATCAACTCGGGCGTCTACGCCTTCGACGCCAAGCTGCTGGTCGAGGCGCTGGCCCGGATCACCACGGACAACTCGCAGGGCGAGGAGTACCTGACCGACACCCTGGAGATCCTGCGCAAGGCGGGCCACCGGGTCGGCGCCGTGGTGGCCGAGGACCACCGGGACATCCTGGGCATCAACGACCGGGTCCAGCTGGCGCAGGCCCGCCGGCTGCTGAACGACCGCCTGCTGGAGCGGGCGATGCGCGAGGGCGTCACCGTGGTGGACCCGGCGACCACCTGGCTCGACGTGCAGGTGACGTACGAGCCGGACGCGGTCGTGCTCCCCAACACCCAGCTCCAGGGCGCCACGCACCTGGGCGAGGGCTGCGAGGTGGGCCCGAACTCGACGCTGAAGGACACCCTGGTCGGCGCCGGCGCCCGGGTGAGCAACACCACGGCCGACCGCGCCGAGGTGGGCGAGCTGGCCACCGCCGGTCCGTACGCCTACCTGCGGCCGGGGGCGAAGCTCGGCCGCAAGGCGAAGGTCGGCACCTACGTCGAGGTGAAGAACTCCGAGCTGGGCGAGGGCGCCAAGGTGCCGCACCTGTCCTACATCGGTGACGCCACGATCGGGGAGGGCACCAACATCGGCGCCGCCTCGGTCACCGTGAACTACGACGGCGTGAACAAGCACCGCACCGTGATCGGCGCGCACTGCCGAACGGGCTCGGACAACATGTTCATCGCCCCGGTCACCGTCGGTGACGGCGCTTACACCGGCGCCGGTTCGGTGATCACCACCGACGTCCCGGCCGGGGCGCTCGGAGTGAACCGGGCCACGCAGCGCAACATCGAGGGCTGGGTCGAGCGCAAGCGCCCGGGGACGGTATCCGCGCAGGCCGCGAAGGTGGCGCTGGACGGGGCCGAGCAGGCCTGAGCCGCCGCCTCGGGGCCCGGGCGCCGGGTCCCGAGGCGGACGGTTTCTGCGCGGGCGCGTAACCTGGGGGACATACGTGCGCCACTGGGCTTACCGCCCGTGTCCAGGCGTACCGACATTTCCCCTACCCGTGCCGCGAGCGGGCCCTGCCTGCCCGCCACCGGGTCGAGGGTTCAGCGTCCGCAACGCGAGGAGACGGTGCAGTGAGCGGGATCACGACGTCGGGTGAGAAGAAGCTGAAGCTCTTCTCCGGCCGTGCCCACCCGGAGCTGGCGAGGGAGGTGGCCGAGGCGCTCGGGACCGAGCTGGTCCCCACCAAGGCCCTGGACTTCGCCAACGGCGAGATCTACGTCCGTTTCCTGGACTCCGCGCGCGGCGCGGACTGCTTCGTGATGCAGAGCCACACGGCTCCCATCAACCAGTGGATCATGGAACAGCTGATCATGATCGATGCTCTGAAGCGGGCCTCCGCCAAGAGCATCACCGCGATCCTGCCGTTCTACGGGTACGCCCGCCAGGACAAGAAGCACCTCGGCCGCGAGCCCATCTCGGCCCGCCTGGTCGCCGACCTGCTGCGCCAGGCCGGTGCCGACCGCCTGATGGCCGTGGACCTGCACACCGCGCAGATCCAGGGCTTCTTCGACGGCCCGGTGGACCACCTGTTCGCGCTGCCGCTTCTCGCCGACTACATCGGTGGGAAGGTGGACCGCGCCAAGCTGACCGTCGTCTCGCCGGACGCCGGCCGCGTGAAGGTCGCCGACCAGTGGTGCGACCGGCTGGACGCCCCGCTGGCGATCATCCACAAGCGCCGCGACATCACCCAGGCCAACACCATCCTGTCGGCCGACGTCGTCGGTGACGTCAAGGGCCGGGTCTGCGTGCTGGTCGACGACATGATCGACACCGCCGGCACCATCTGCGCCGCGGCCGACGCGCTGTTCGACAACGGCGCCGCGGACGTCGTGGTGGCGGCCACCCACGGTGTGCTCTCCGGCCCGGCCTCGGACCGGCTGAAGAACTCCCGGGTCAGCGAGTTCGTGTTCACCAACACGCTGCCCACCCCGGCGTCGCTCCAGCTGGACAAGATCACCACCCTGTCCATCGCCCCGTCGATCGCCGCCGCGATCCGCGAGGTGTTCGAGGAGGGCTCGGTGACCAGCCTCTTCGAGGGTGTGCACTGACGAAGGCCCGTGCGTGCGGCCCCGGTCC
>NZ_JBHUAF010000245.1:0-12844 GCF_042789895.1 Kitasatospora sp. NPDC056783 | reverse complement strand
GTCCGGCTCCCTCCCGCTCCTGCGCCCGGAGGCCCGGTGGCGCGCTCGTGCACGTCCGGCAGCGGCCGGGGCGGCCCGGTCGGGCGGGTGACCGGGCCGGGGCGGCCAAAGGAAGTGGCAAGGGGAGCGAATCCCCTTGCCACTTTCAAGATACAGCGCGCACCGGGGCTTGCGGCAAGGCCCCCGTTGTGCCGCAGAATCACGGCCGTAGAGCCATGACCTGCGGAAACGGGAGTCGCGACATGCGCGTGTTGATGACGACATGGGGATCGCGCGGGGACGTCGAGCCGCTGGCGGGGCTGGCGGTGGCACTGCGGGGGCTCGGTGCCGACGTACGGGTCTGCGCACCGCCGGACGAGGAGTTCGAGGCGCTGCTGGCGAGGGCCGGGGTGCCGCTGGTGCCGCTCGGACCGTCGGTGCGCTCCGTGGTCGCGGGGCCGAAGCCGCCGACGGCGGAGGACGCGTTCCGGCTCGCCCCGGAGCTGGTCGCCGCGCGGTTCGAGACGCTCACCGCGGCGGCCGACGGCTGTGACGTGCTGGTGGCGACCGGCCTGATGCCGGCCGGGGCGAGGGACGTCGCCGAGAAGCTCGGCCTCCACTACGTGCTGGCCTGTTTCCACATCCTCGGTCTGCCCTCGCGGCGGTTCCGCCCCGGGCACCGGCCGGGCACGCCGTCCCCGGAGGGCGAGACGGACCACCGGAAGCTGTGGGAACAGGACGCCCAGCGCGTGAACGCGCTGTACGGCGAGGCGCTCAACAGCCACCGGGCGGCGATCGGCCTGCCGCCGGTGGAGAACGTCCGCGACCACGTCCTCACGGACCGACCGTGGCTGGCGGCGGACCCGACACTGTGCCCGTCGGAGGGCATGACGGAACTCGACGTGGTGCCGACCGGGGCGTGGATCCTGCCCGACCGCCGTCCGCTCCCGGCCGATCTGGAGACGTTCCTGGACGCCGGCGAGCCGCCCGTGTACGTCGGCTTCGGCAGCATGGCCTCGTACGCCCCGGAGGGCATCGCCCGGGTGGCCGTCGAAGCGAGCCGCACCCACGGCCGCCGCGTCCTCCTCGCCCGTGGCTGGGCCGGGCTCGCCCCGGTCGACGACGGTGCGGACTGCCACGTCGTCGGCGAGGTGAACCAGCAGGCCCTGTTCCGCCGGGTGGCCGTTGTCGTCCACCACGGCGGCGCCGGCACCACCACGACCGCGGCCGTGGCGGGAGCGCCCCAGGTGGTCGTCCCCCGGATCGCGGACCAGCCGTACTGGGCCACCAGGGTGGCCGAGTTGGGCATCGGCGCGGCCCACCTGGACCGCACGCCGACCGTGGATTCGCTCTCCGCCGCGCTCGCCACCGCGCTGGCTCCCGAGATCCGGGTGAGGGCGGAGGCCGTGGCCGGCGGCATCCGCACCGACGGGGCGACGGTGGCCGCGAAGCTGCTGTTCGACCTGGTGGGCCGGGAGGCGCGGCCCGTCGCCGGGTGAGCCAGGCCGCGACGGTGGCCGGTGGACGGTGGACGGTGGCTGGTGGCTGGTGGCTGGTGGCCTGCGGTTGGCGGCTGGTGGGTCGGTGGCCGGTCGAACGGTGCGGGGGCGGGCTGGGTGAGTTCGTTTCCGGATTGTTCTCCTTCCGGTCGGTCGGCGATGGTTGTCAGCCCGCTCGGGGTCGGTTCCGGCACTGATCCGGCGACCGGCCTCCGGGTGTCCGCCGGGTCGGTTAGGGTGCCCAGCGACGCGCCCGGTCACCGTAAGCCCGGCCGCGAGGGGAGGGCGGCATGGTCGAGGGCACGTGCGAGGGAGTCGGGCGGGACGGTGACGGCATCCAGTGGCTCGCGGAGATCGGCGGGCAGGGCACCGGCCGGCCGTCAACCGGAGGTCCCGACGGGGAGGGTGAGGTCGGCGGCGTGATCTTCGCCCGGGGGATCACGCCCGAGGAGCTCGCCCGCAGGATGGGCGCCGACCCGGCCACCGCGACCGAGCCGATCAGCGACACCGAGATCCGGGACCTGGACATCGAGGTCTACCGCCCCAGCGACGACGGTGACGGCGTGATCCGGGTCGGCACGTGCGCCGGCTGGTCGTTCGCGATCGAGTACGGCGACTCCACCGGGGGCGAACTGCTCACCGAGATAGCGCGCGACGGCGTCGAAGTGGTCCATTTCCGCCCGATGCCGGAGCAGCGGCCCGCCCTGCTGGACTACGCCCGGGACGGGGCCGTGCTGTGCGGCTTCGGCCTCGGCGAGGAGCGCTGGCGCTGGGGCCAGGAGCCGGACCTGCTGGTGCCGGACCTCGTCGCCGCCAAGGTCCTGGAGGCCGACGGCGTGACCTCCTGCGGGCCCGGGCAGGAGGCCGCCGCCCGACGCACCCTCGGCGCCGTCGAACGGCGCTTCGGGCTGAGCCTGCCCCGGGCCGCACTCGGCGGGCTGCGGCTGCCGGCGTACGCGGTGCGGGGAACCCCGGGCATGGCCCTGCGCTGAGCGGAGCGCCCGGGGCAGTGAGCGCAGGGACCCCAGCCGGGCACCGAGTCGGGCACGGAGTCGGGCACGGAGTCGGGCACGGAGTCGGTCCCCGGGCTGGGCCCAGGGGCGGGCGCGGCCGACGGCGAGGGCGAACGACAGGAACCGGGCGGCGGTCATGGCGGGACCGCTCCTTCCCGGGCCCCACCCGCTGCGGGGCCCTCGATGCCGTCATCCTGTCCTGTCGTTCGCCCTCGCACCTGTGCCGATCGGGAGGTTCCCGGGCCGAATTCGCGGCGGTCACCCTACCGATCGGCAGGGTGACCGGGACCGGGGCACGAGGCGGCACGGAGAATCGAGGTGACAGGATCCCGGTCGGTCACCGCGGGGCCCCGCGACCGGTCCGGCCACCGGCCCCGCGACCGGTCCGGCCACCACTTGGCCACCGGTTCGGCGACCGGCCGAGGGGATCAGCCCGCACCCGTTCGGCCGATGGCAGAAGGCTCGGCGCACGCCCCCCGTCCGGAGGTCTCCTCAGGGCATCGGCGGGCCCCGGCCCCTAGGGTCTGTGGTGCGACGACGAACCGGGCGCCGGGCGCACGCCGCCCCGTCGGGTGTACGCCGTCCCCGCCGGACGCGAACCGCCCCACCCGGCCGACCCGAGAGGTGGACCCACCCGATGCACACCGTCGTCCGCGGCGCCGGAGCGTTCGGCCTGACCGTCCTCCTGCTCACCACCACGGCCGGCTGCCAGGGCGACGGCTCCTCCGCCGCCGAGCCCGCGCCGACGACCGCCCCGGCCGGCGGCCCCGACGCCGCCTCCGGCAGCGACCCGGCGGCCGCCACCGGCCTGGCCGCCCAGCAGCCGGACTGGCACGCCTGCCCCGCTCCCGCCCCCGCCCAGGGCACCGGCACCGCGCCCGCCGACGACTGGCAGTGCGCCACCCTCAAGGCCCCGCTGGACCACGGCAGACCGGACGGTCCGACCATCGACCTCGCACTGATCCGCAGCCCGGCCAAGGACGAACAACACCGGATCGGCTCGCTGCTGTTCAACTTCGGCGGCCCGGGCGCGTCCGGCGTGGCCACTCTGCCCGCCCTCGCCCCGGTCTACGCCAACCTCAACTCCCGCTACGACCTGGTGAGTTTCGATCCGCGCGGGGTCGGCGCCAGCGACGGGGTGAAGTGCCTGGACGACCAGGCGATGGACGCCGCCACCGCCGCCGACGGCACCCCCGACACCCCCGACGCGGTGAAGGCCCTGGACGACGGCAACTCCCGCTTCGTCACCGCCTGTGAGCACAACTCGGGCCCGGTGCTGCCCTACGTGGACACCGAGAGCGCCGCGCGGGACATGGACCTGATGCGGCAGGTGCTGGGCGACCGGAAACTCTCCTACTTCGGCATGAGCTACGGCACCCAGCTCGGCGGCGTCTACGCGCACCTGTTCCCGCAGCACGTCGGCCGGATGGTGCTGGACTCGGTGGTCGACCCCACCAAGGACCCGCAGCAGATCGCGCTCAGCCAGGCCCAGGGTTTCCAACTCGCCCTCGGCGACTTCATGAAGGCCTGCGCGGCCCAGGCCGGGACCGCCTGTCCGACGGGCGCGGGCGGTGACGAGGGCACCGCGAAGATCACCGCGCTGGTGCAGCAGCTGGCGAGGTCCCCGCTGCCCACCCGCCAGGGGCGTCAGCTCACCGAGAACCTGGCGGTCACCGGCATCGCGGGCGCGTTGTACAGCCAGGAGACCTGGCCCGCGCTGGCCGCCGCACTCACCGAGGCGATGGAGCAGGGGACCGGCGACACGCTGCTCGAACTCGCCGACGCGCTGAACGGGCGCGACGCCCAGGGGCACTACACCAACCTGAATGCCGCGAACCGGGCGGTCAACTGTGTGGACGCCCGGCAGCGCTACTCCGACCAGGACGTGGAACAGCAGCTGCCGCAGTTCCGCGCCGCCTCCCCGGTGTTCGGGGAGTACACCGCCTGGGGCCTGACCGGCTGCACCGGCTGGCCCGTCCCCGGCAAGAACGCCCACCCGGAGGTCGCCGCGCCGGGCGCCGCGCCGATCCTGGTGGTCGGCACCACCGGCGACCCGGCCACCCCGGTGGAGGGCGCCCACACGATGGCGCAGCAGCTCGGCGCGGGTGTCGGCGTCACGGTCATCCTGCAGGGCGAGGGGCACGGCGGCTACAACACCGGGAACCCCTGCCTGCGGCAGACCACGGACGCCTACTTGCTGGACGGCACGGTGCCGGCGGACGGGACGACCTGCGGCTGAGCCGCGAGAGGGCGGGAAGTGGCCCACCTGAGTAGCCACTGATTGGCTCTGGAAAGCGGTCCATTCCGGCCCGTAGCCTCTACAGCGTGACGAACGACATGACGAACCGCGCGAGTGACCACCGGAGCGAGAGGCACCAGACCGACAAGCACGGGACCGACGAGCACGGGACCGACGAGCACGACACCACGAAGGTCGACTTCTACTTCGACCCCATCTGCCCGTTCGCCTGGATCACCTCCCGCTGGATCATGGAGGTCGACCGGCAGCGCGACCTCGACCTCACCTTCCGGGTGATGAGCCTGTCCGTGCTCAACGAGGGCCGCACCGACCTGCCGGAGCGCTACCAGCGCCTGATGACCACCGGCTGGGGCCCCGTCCGGGTCTGCGTCGCCGCCGCCGAGAAGTACGGTCCGCAGGTGCTGCGCGACCTCTACACCGAGCTCGGCACCCGCCTGCACGACCAGGACCGGCCCGCCGACGAGGCCGTCATCCGGGAGGCGCTGGCGGCGGCCGGCCTGCCCGGGGAACTGGCCGGGGCGGCCGACGGCACCGAGTACGACGAGGCCTTGCGCAAGAGCCACCACGAGGGCATGGACCCGGTCGGCGAGGAGGTCGGAACGCCGACCATCCACGTGGACGGCGTCGCCTTCTTCGGGCCCGTGCTGACCGCGATCCCGCGCGGGGAGGACGCCGTGCGGGTCTTCGACGGCGTGCGGCTGCTGGCCGGGTACCCGAAGTTCTTCGAGCTGAAGCGGACCCGGACGGGCGACCTCGACTTCTCCTGATCCGGGCCGCGGGCGTCAGCCCCGGCGCCGCCGCTCGGTCCTGACCGGCCCCGACCGCGGGTGGCCGATCACGGTCACGGTCGGGGCGCCGGGCTCGGCCGGGCACGGCGGCCTTGTCGGCGATGTTCCCGGTGCCGGTTCTCGACGGGTCGACCCGGACGCCCCGGCCGCGCGGGACGACCAGCGGTTCCTCGCGCCCATGTGGCCACCCCGGGTCACCGGCCGCAACGGCCGGCAGCTTGATCACCGGCTCTCCCCGGCCCGGGGCCTCCCGGTGCGGTCCGGCGCCGCCACCTCGCTCGGAGCCCGCTCCCCTGTGCCCCGGTTGGCCGGAATCACCCCGCTCGGCCTCCCATCCGGGCGCGGAGCGTCCGACCATGGAGGAGCGGAGGCTGTCCGGCCCCCGAGAGGCGGTGAGCGTGGATGATCGTACGAATCCGGTTGCGCACTGCCCGTCACCCCTCGACGCCGTCGGGCCCCGGTTCCGGACCGGACGCGGGGCGCGGACAGGACCCGGGACGGAGCCAGGGCCAGGGACGGAGCCAGGGCCCGGGGCGGGGCCAGGGATCGGGCTGGGGCCAGGGACCGGATTCCGGCCCCGGACGGCCGCCCGGCGGCCGCCCGGGCCCCGGTGGCCCGGCCAAGCCCCCGCCGCCCTCCTGGCGCCGCTGGCTGCTGCCCCTCGCCGTGCTGGCCACCCTGCTCCTGCTACTGCTGTTCTCCAAGTCCGGCACCCCCGGCACCCGCTACGGCTACACCGACTTCCTGAACCGGGTCGACGCCGGCCAGGTGCAGACCGTCGACGTCAGCGACACCGGCGGGGTGAACGGCACGCTCAAGGACGGCACCCACTTCACCAGCCAGATCCCCACCGCCCTGGACACCTCCCCGCTCAGCACCGCGCTCTCCGGCCACCACGTGACCGTCACCGGCAGCCGGACCAGCGGCGGCGGCTCGATCTGGTCCACCCTGCTGGTGTTCCTGCCGCTGCTGATCTTCGGTGGGCTCTTCCTCTGGTCCGGCCGGATGGCGGCCCGCTCGCTGGGCGGCGGCCTGAGTGCCATCGGACGGTCCCGGGCGAAGATCATCGAGGCCGAGCGGCCGGCCACCGGGTTCGCCGACGTGGCCGGGTACGAGGGGGTGAAACAGGAGGTCAGCGAGGTGGTCGACTTCCTGCGCAGCCCCGAGCGGTACGCCGCCGCCGGGGCCAAGGGACCGCGCGGGGTGATCATGGTCGGGCCGCCCGGCACCGGCAAGACCCTGCTCGCCCGGGCGGTCGCCGGGGAGGCCTCGGTGCCCTTCCTCTCGGTGACCGGCTCCGGCTTCGTGGAGATGTTCGTCGGGGTCGGCGCCTCCCGGGTCCGCGACCTCTTCGAGGACGCCCGCAAACGCGCGCCGTCGATCATCTTCATCGACGAGATCGACGCCGTCGGCGGCCGCCGGGCGGGCGGCACCCGGCTCGGCGGCAACGACGAGCGCGAGCAGACCCTCAACCAGCTGCTCGCCGAGATGGACGGCTTCGACCAGAGCACCGGCATCGTCGTCATCGCCGCCACCAACCGGCCCGACGCCCTGGACCCTGCCCTGCTGCGCCCCGGCCGCTTCGACCGGCAGGTCACCGTCCCGCTGCCCAATCAGGCCGAGCGGGCCGCCATCCTCGCCGTCCACGCCCGGGGCAAGACCCTGGGCCCGGACGTCGACCTCGGGCGGCTCGCCCGCGGCACCCCCGGCTTCTCCGGCGCCGACCTCGCCAACCTGGTCAACGAGGCCGCCATCAACGCGGTCCGCGCCGATCGGGCCACCCTCACCGCCGACGACCTCGACGCCGCCCGTGACCGGGTGCTGCTCGGCCGCCGGGAGTCCTCCAACGCGCTGCTGCCCGAGGAGCGGCAGTCCGTCGCGGTGCACGAGTCCGGACACGCGCTGGTGGCCGCCCTGTGCGAGCACGCCGACCCGGTCGCCAAGGTGACCATCCTCCCGGCCGGCGTCGCCCTCGGCGTCACCGAGCAGCTGCCCGAGGCCGAGCGGCGCCTGTACAGCGAGGGCTACCTGACCGACCTGATCACCGTCCAGCTCGGCGGCCGGGCGGCGGAGCTGGTGGTCTTCGGCGAGGGCTCCACGGGCGCCGCCAACGACCTCGCCAACGCCACCTCGGTCGCCACCCGGATGGTCCGCGAGTTCGGCCTCTCCCCGGAACTCGGCCCGGTCGGCTACTCCAGCGGCACCCCGCACTACCTCGGCGAGAGCCCCGAGGACCTGCTGCGCCGCCCGTACTCCGAGCAGACCCAGCGGGCCGTGGACGAGGCGGTGGCCCGCCTGCTGCGCCGGGCCGAACGGCGGGCCCTCGACCTGTTGACCGAGCACCGGCACCACCTGGACGAGCTGGCGGCGCTGCTGGTAGCCCGGGAGACGGTGGACGGCGCCGTGGTGCTCGACATCCTGGCGCACCCTGCCCCGCGGCACCCGGGGCCACAGCACCCGGTCCTGCTGGACAAGCCCCGGCCGGTGCCGCCGGACGAGCCGCACGGAACGGAAGAGCCGGAGCGACCGGAGCGACCGGGAGAGCCGGGAGAGGACCACCGCCCCTGACGGTCCTCGCGGAGGGGGTCGTATCCTCGTGATCGTCGCGTACCCACCGTCCCGAGGAGTCGGAATGACCGAGCCCCTGCCTGCCGACGTCCAGCGGGAGATCGCCCGTGCCCTCGGAGTGGCGTCCGTCCCGGACCCCGCGCAGGAGGCCGAGCGCCGGGTGGAGTTCCTGGCCGACCAGGTGCGGGCCACCGGCGCGCGCAGCCTGGTGCTGGGCATCAGCGGTGGCGTCGACTCCACCACCGCCGGGCGGCTCTGCCAGCTCGCCGTGGAGCGGCTGCGGGCCGAGGGGCACCAGGTGACCTTCACCGCGATGCGGCTGCCGTACGGCGTCCAGGCCGACGAGGCGGACGCCCAGCGCGCGCTCGGCTTCATCCGCGCGGACGAGGTGCTGACCGTCGACATCAAGCCCGCCACCGACGGCGCGGTCGCCGCGCTGAAGGCCGCCGGGCTGACCTACCGCGACCAGGGCCAGGAGGACTTCGTCGGCGGCAACGTCAAGGCCCGCCAGCGGATGGTGGTCCAGTACGCGGCGGCGGGCGCCAAGGGCGGCCTGGTCGTCGGCACCGACCACGCGGCCGAGGCCGCCGTCGGCTTCTTCACCAAGTTCGGTGACGGCGCGGCCGACGTGATGCCGCTGTCCGGCCTCACCAAGCGCCAGGTGCGGGCGATAGCCGAGTCGCTCGGCGCGCCGGCCGAGCTGGTCAAGAAGATCCCGACCGCGGACCTGGAGGACCTCGCCCCCGGCCGTCCCGACGAGGACGCCCTCGGCGTCAGCTACGACGAGCTGGACGACTTCCTGGAGGGCCGTCCGGTCAGCGAGGACGTCTTCCGCACCGTCCTCGGCCACTACCGCCGCACCGAGCACAAGCGCAACCTGCCGGTCACCCCGCCCCAGGCATGACCGGCCAGGAGGAGCGCGCCGCCGGGGCCGTCCTCGGGGCGGCCGTGGGCGACGCCCTCGGCGCCCCCTACGAGTTCGGCCCGGCCGGCGCACTCTCCGCCCGCTTCCCGGACACCCCCGCCGAGCTGGTCGCGGGTGGTGGTTGGGGCCGTGGTGAGGCGACCGACGACACCCAGATGGCCGTCCTGGTCGCGGAGTCGCTGATCGAGCGCGGGGGCCTGGACCTCCCGGACCTCTTCGACCGGTTCCGCCGCTGGGCCGCCGCCGACCCCAAGGACATCGGCATCCAGACCGAAGCCGTCCTCACCAGTGGCCTGCCCTGGGACCTCGCCGCCGGCGTGCACTTCAACACCACGCTGCGCGCCGCCGGGAACGGTGCCCTGATGCGCGCCTCGACCTCCGCCGTCGCCTTCGCCCGCGCCGGGCGGCGGGCCACCATGGACGCCGCCCGGCGGATCGCGGCACTGACCCACGGCGACCGGGCCGCCTGGGAGGGTGCGGCGATCTTCCACGAACTCGTCCGGCTCGCGCTCGACGGTACCGACCCGCTGGCCGAACTCCCCGCCGTACTGGCCCACGTGGACGCGGGCCACCGCGAGCGGTACGCCGCCGTGCTCGCCCCCGACTGGCACCCGGAGCGCGCCACCGAGGCCAACGGCGCGGTCTGGCCCTGCCTGGGCTCGGCGGTCTGGGCGCTGCGCACCACCGACGGCTTCGAGCAGGCGCTGCGCGCCGCCGTCGACCTCGGCGGGGACACCGACACCGTGGCCGCAGTCACCGGCGGCCTGGCCGGAGCGCGGTACGGCTTGGCGGCCGTCCCGGAGCGCTGGACCGGGCCGCTGCATGTCGAGCTGCCCGGCTTCGGCGGGCGGGTGCTCCGCACGCCCGAACTGCTCGACCTGGCACGGCGGTTGACGGTCTGGGCGGGCAGGTAGGCCCGGTCCGGGAATGCCGCCGGCCCGGCCGGTCGGGAGCGGGACGAGCACCAGGAGCGGGAACGCCGCCGGCAGCGGATGGCCGAGGAGCGAGCCGAGCACCGCGCGGGCGCCGGCGGCGGTGCGGGGTCGGGCGGGAGCCCGCGACCGCCGCACCGATCAGGGCCGCGCCCCCGACGCCGGCGAGGAGGACCGGCTCCGCCATGGTGCCCGTTCCCCCCGATGCCGCTCTCTCCACCTGGCTGGACACCGTACCGGGAGACGGTTCGGAGGCGAAGGGGTGGGCGGTGGGCGGTCTACCACGGGATGGAGAAGTGCGGCGGGTTGAGGAGCAGGTAGACCATCAGGGCCGCCGGGACCAGCAGTTGGCAGAGCAGCGGACTGAACATCGCGTAGCGCCAACGGCGTTGCCGAGTGGACCGGGCGCCCGCGACGGCCACACCGAGCAGCATCGTGAACGCGAGGAAGCCGAGGAGCGACACCGTCTGCACCACCGCGGCGTGATGTTCCCCAGGGGTCTGCTCGCCGGCCCAGCGCCAGATCCGGGACAGCAGGTAGCCGTCGATCACCACCGTCAGCAGGGCGTACACCGCCCCGAGCCGCAGGTCGACGGTTTCTCTGCCCAGACCCTTGATGTCCGAATTCATCACTGTGTCCATCCCCCCGGCGCCTGTCGGATCAGGTGACTCGCCAGGGTACCGGGGAGACGGCTCGGGGGGGCGCTTGGGTGGGCGGTAGTTGACGGGCCGTCACTCACCGTCGGCGTCGCCCGCGGCGGCCGGGGCGGAGCTGTGCCCGGCCCCCTTGGCGGCGTGGCCGCCACCGGACGAGCAGCCTGCGGCTGCGGCGGCGAGCAGGACGGCCGCGGCTATGGCCAGGGCGCGGCGGGCGGGAGCCGGCACGGGTTCCTCCCTCGGGGTGTGCGTGAGCGGCGGACACCGGGCGTGCCGGGACCGCGCCGGCGGGCACTACCGTGTGGACAGGGCCGAAGGGGTGACGCCACGTCGCGGCGCGGGAAGCCTTGACCGGGCGTGCGGAACCGTTTCCGCGGCGGCGGCGGATCCGGGGGCCGGTGCCGGGGCCGGATCCGTTTCCCGGACCGTCCGCGGGGTCTCAGGCCCGGCGCTGCTCCGCGATCCAGTCCGTCACCAGGTCCTCCAGCACATCCAGCGGCAGGCTGCCGTGCCCGATCAGCTGGTGGTGGAACTCCCGGACGTCGAACCGGGTGCCGAGCGCCGCCCGGGCCCGCTCGCGGTGCCACGTGATCTCCCGACGGCCGATCAGGTACGCGGTGGCCTGGCCCGGCCAGGCGATGTAACGGTCGATCTCGTTGCGGACGTTGGCCTCGGTGGTGGCGGTGTTGGCCCGCATGAAGGCCATCGCCCGCTGCCGGGACCAGCCGTGGTGGTGCATCCCGGTGTCCACCACCAGCCGGACGGCCCGCATCGCGTCCAGCGAGAGCATGCCGAACCGGGACAGCTCGGAGCCGTACAGCCCCATCTCGTCCGCGAGCCGCTCGCTGTACAGGCCCCAGCCCTCGACGTGGGCGGTCAGCTGGCCGCTCGGGTTCCGCCGGAACCGGGGCAGGTGGTGCAGGGTCTGCGCGACGGCGATCTGGAGGTGGTGGCCGGGCACGCTCTCGTGGAAGGCGATCGCCTCGTACTCGTAGCCGAACCGGGTCTGCGGATTCAGCGTGTTGATCCAGTGGGTGCCCGGCAGTCCGCCCGGCCCCGGCGGCTGGTAGTAGGCCAGCGGCGCGTTCTCCGCCTCGATCGGGTCGATCTCCCTGGTCACGCAGTCGGTGATCGGGTACGGGCGGAACCAGTCCGGCGCGGCGCGGCGGGCCCGCTCCAGCGCGCCGTCCACCAGGGCGACGATCTCGGCCGCGCTGGTGAAGCGCAGCGCGGGGTCCTCGCGCAGCGCGGTCAGCACGGCCGCCGGGTCGGTGATGCCCAGCACCCTGCCGCCCAGCTCGGCGAACTCCTCGCGCAGCGCCGCGACGGCCTCCAGGCCGATCCGGTGCACCTCCTCGGGGGTCAGCCCGGGGCGGGTGAAGCGGGCGACCGCGTCCGCGTAGCCCTCGGCGCCGTTCGGCACGTGGCAGACCCCGGGCTTGTCGTCCGGGCGGGCGTCCGCCGCCGGCCGCCGGCCCAGTCCGGTCCGGAAGCGGGCCACCGCCGGGCGGACGGCGTCGCGCACGACCGTCAGGGCGCGCTCGTGCTCGGGGCGCCCGGCCAGCGGCCGCAGCAGCTTGTCCTCGGCGAGGGCGGTGGCCAGGTGGGCGTCCAGCTGGGCGACGGCGGCGTCGACCCCGCTGCGCAGCGGACGGCGGCCCTCGGCGGCCGCGTCCAGGACGCGGCGCAGGGCGGCGTCGAAGTAGCCGGGCAGGGCGGCCAGTCGCTCCAGGTAGGCGTCGGGGCCCTCCTGGTCGACCGAGGTCATCGCGAGTGCGGTGAAGGCCGCGTTCTGCGGGGAGACGATGGTCGCCGAGACGCTGAAGTCGTCCAGCCCGTGGGTGATCCGGCCGATGCCGTTGTCGATCAGCCGGGCGAGCACCCGGTGGGTGATCCGGTCCTCGCCGGCCAGTGCGTCCACCGGGATCGTGGCCAGCCGGGCGGCGAAGCCCCGCAGCGCCTCGCGGTGGCGGTCGGCGGCCGCGCGGGACGGGTCGGGCACCAGGTGGGCGTAGCCCTCGACGCCGCTGAGGGTCGCGTCGAACGGATCGTGGGCGTTCTCGGCGGCGAAGAACTCGTCGGCGAGGACGGCGAGTTCGACGTGCTGCGGCTGCTCGGTCACTGGGCGCTCCCCCGATGCGGTGTCCTGCGGTGTGGCACGGCCACGACGGTACCCGCCCGGGGGCGCCCCGATCCCGCCGATTATTCGGAGTGGCCGGCGACC
>NZ_JBHUAF010000244.1:0-12852 GCF_042789895.1 Kitasatospora sp. NPDC056783 | reverse complement strand
GGACATGCACGACAGCCTCGGCCACCAGCTCGCCCTGATCGCGGTGCACGCGGGGGCGCTCGAGGTGGACCCGGAGCTCGGCGACCGGCAGCGGGAGGGCGTGGGCATCCTGCGGGAGGCCGCCAGGTCGGCGATGCGGGAGCTGCGCGAGGCCGTCCCCAGGCCTGTCGGGCCGAGCGGCACCGCACCGTTCACCGTCGGCGCTCCCGTGCCCCCGGGAACCGACGGCACCTCCGCCGCTGTGGCAGCCCGCCTGGTCCGCGACGCCTCCGCCAGGTCCCGTTCGGCACCGAAGTGCCGCTCCAGGTCCGCCGGGCCGTACCGGAGACAGCCCTCGTGCCAAGCGAGTATTCCGGCGAGCCAGTTCTCCAGCTCGACCACGTACCCGTCGAGCAGTTCCCTGGCCGCCTGCTCCAGCCCGAAGTCCTCGTACATGACCGGGAGTTCCTTCCGCGCCACGTGCTGGAACTGGTCCAGCCGCGAGTGCATCAGGTCGTCGACGATCCGGACGGCCGCGTCGTAGCCGCAGTCGAAGAAGTTCTGCACCACCAGGACGGAGTTGTGCAGCTCGCCCTCGTACTCGACCTCCTTCTGGTACGAGAAGAGGTCGTTCATCATGCACGCGTAGTCCATCGCGGAGTTCTCCAGCGCGCGCATCGAACCGTGGTCGTACACCTCCGGCGGGACGGTCTTCCCGTGGCCGAGGCGGGCGAGGCTCGTGGTGAGCTCGGAGCCGAAGGTGGAGCGGCGCATCTCCAGGTAGTCCACCGGGTCCGGGACGCGGTTCTGGATCTGGTTGCCCAGCTCCCAGATCCAGCTGTCCAGCATGGTCTCGACCGCCGCCCGGAACCGGCCCCTGGCCTCGACCGTCATCGGACCGGCGGTGCGCTCCCAGATGTCGGCCAGGCCGCGTTCCAACGCGTTGACGGGCTCCGTCCCGGGGGCGCCGTCCACCGGCATGAGCAGCGACAGCCGCTCGTTGGCCGCCTTGGCGCCGGCCAGGTCACGGGTGCGACCGAAGGCCCGGGGGTAGTAGTCGTCGGCCCAGGTGCCCCAGGCCAACCAGGCCGAGGCGATGTCGAGTTGGCCGGCCGTGGCGTCCGGGTGGATGCCGGCCGCGCAGAGCGGGAGGTCGTAGTCGCGCATCGACTCGGCGTCCCAGATGCCCGAGGCGGGGACGCCGGGCTCGGCCGCCAGCAGCCCCATCCGCCCGGCCCACTCGACCACCCGCTCCCGGGCGCCGTCCAGGTGCGGGCTCACCCTGCGCTCGAAGGGCAGCGTCAACTCGGGCACCCGGGACGGCCCGACGGCCTGGAACGGCACGTGGGCGTGCGCCCGCGCCCGCCGCTCGGCCGGGCCCGTCGTGTTCTCGGCCGCCGCCTCCACCGGCGGCCGCGCGCCCACGGCGCCCCGGCGCAGGATGTCCAGCGCCGAGGTGCCGATCCCCCCGATCGCGTACTGGTCCCACCAGTTGCCGCCACCCGGCCCGTTCGCAAGACCCGGCAGCCCCGGCAGCCCGCCCGGCAGGCCCCCGGAGCCGGGCGCCACCGCATCACCCGGACCGCCCGAACCCGCCGCCGCCCCACCGCCGTTCATGTAGCGGCTGGAGCGCAGGTGCCACTCGTGCCCGCCGGCCTGCCAGTCCTGGAGGCCCTTGACGTACGCCATCACCCGGGCGCGCCCGGCCGGGTCGAGCCCGGTCTCCGCGAACAGCACCGGCAGCTCGGTGAACACGGTGTTCTCGAACTGCTGGAGCCGCGAGGTGAGCAGGTCGTTGACCGCCTCGGCGGCCTCCTGGGTGGAGCACTCCAGGAACCGTTCCAGCACCAGGATGCCGTTGCTCAGCTCGCCCTCGTCCTCCACCTCCCGCTGGTACGAGAAGATGTCGTTGCGCAGGTGCACCCCGTCGGAGAAGGCGTCCATCAGCACCCGCAGCGCCCGTGCACCCGAGACCTCCTTCGGCACCTCGGCCCCGGCCGCGCACTCCACCAGCTGCGCGGACCAGGGCGCGCCGCCGACCTTGCGGCGCATCTCGATGTACTCGACCGGGTTGGCCACCCGGCCCTCGTCGATGTTGGCGAGCTCCCACAGCGACTCGTCGAGCAGGTTCCGGGTGCTCTTGGCGAACCGGATCCGCCAGTCCTCGCCCATCGACGGCACGGTGCGCCGCCACAGGTCGGCCAGGCCCGCCTCGACCGGGTTCCCCGGCTCCGGCATCTCGGCGGCCGGGTCGGACGGCATGAACAGCGGCAGCCGGTCGAGGTGGATCTTGCCCGCCGCGCGGTCGTTGGTGCGCTTGTACATGTCGAGGAAGTGGTCGTCGAAGAAGAAGACCCACACGTACCAGTCGGTGACCAGTGACAGCACCTCGGCGGAGGCGTCGGGGTGGGTGTAGGCGCAGAGCAGGCCGTAGTCGTGGGCCTCCAGATCGGCCTGGTCCCAGATCCCGGAACCCTCCAGCATTCCCATCTCCCGTGCCCAGCCGGTGGAATGGGCCCTTGCCTCGTCCAGATGGGGGTTGAGGCGTGCCGGGTGCGGCACGTAGAACGACGGCAGTTCGAACGGCTGGGTCACGGCGGGCAGGCCTCTCTGGACGCGTCGATGTGGACCAAGAATGACCCGCCGTCAGGTCGCCACACCGCCACAACAGAAACATTCATATGAAATGACTCGTAGCCCCCACGCAGAACCACCCGCCCGGCCGAGCGTGCTCCCACCCCCCACGCACCCCCACGCCCGCCCCCGGAGAACCCGCCCACGGACCGCCCTGCGGACCGCCCTGCGGACCGCCCCGACAGCGCGCCGGACACGGGCAAAAATTGCCCGCGCCGCCCCGCCGACACGCGCGGGAACCGCTCCGCCAACGAACAATGCAGCACTGGCAAGGGCCTTGAACGGACAAGACTTCCCACGCTACGGGCGTGTTGACCGCGTGCGCCAACGCCGCTTCCACCAGACTGGGCGCCGACCCGACGTCAACTCCGAGGAGGGCAAGCCCATGAACGTCACCGTTCGGCTCGCACAGCAGCCCGAGGCCGACGAACTGCTCGGACGGAGTGCGCTCGCCGCGCTCGTCGGCATGCTGCTGGACCAACAGGTCCCGATGGAGTGGGCGTTCACCGGCCCGCTGACCATCGCCCAGCGCCTCGGCCACGACGACTTGGACGCCCACGAGATCGCCACCTACAACCCGGAGGAGTTCGTCGCACTCCTCTCCGCGAAACCCGCCGTCCACCGCTATCCGGCCGCGATGGCCAAACGGGTGCAGCAGCTCTGCCAGTTCCTCGTCGCCCAGTACGACGGCGACGCCGCCGCGCTGTGGAAGAACGTCCGCACCGGCAAGGAACTGCTCAGCCGGCTCAACGCCCTGCCCGGCTTCGGCAAGCAGAAGTCGCAGATCTTCCTGGCCCTGCTCGGCAAGCAGTACGGGGTCCGGCCCGAGGGCTGGCGCGAGGCCGCCGGGGCGTACGGCGAGGAGGGCGCGCACCGCTCGGTCGCCGACATCACCGGACCCGAATCCCTCACCCTGGTCCGGGAGTTCAAGCAGGAGGTGAAGCGCGCCGCCAAGGAGGCCAAGGCCGCCGCCAAGCCGCGCACCACCACCCGCACCACCGCCGCCCCCACCCCGACCGGTGTGCGCTGACCGCCGGCCGACCCACCCGGCCGACCGTACGGGGACCGGGCCCTCCCGGTGCGCGACGCGGGCCCCGGCCGCGCCGCGCGACCGGGGCCCGCGAACGGGGGCGCTCCGTCAGAGCAGGACGGGCTCCTGCTCCTGCTCCTGCGCGGTCGCACCGGCCCCTGCGACCGCCCCGGCCGCCTTGCGCCGCCGCGGCAGCGCGAACATCAGCAGGAAGACGACGAGCAGCACCCCGGCGACCCACCACATCGCGTGGACGAAGGCCCCGCCGAACGCCGTCCCGACCGCCTCCGGCGCGACCACGTCGTCCATCGCCCCGAAGAAGGCCACCGAGACCAGGCCGAGGCCGAGCGCGTTGCCCACCTGCTGCACGGTGTTGATCAGCCCGGACGCCGAGCCGGCGTGCTCGCGCGGCACCTCCGCGAGCACCGCGTCGGTGATCGGCGCGACGATCAGTCCCATCCCGAGGCCCATCACCACCAGCGGCAGCGCCATCTGCCAGGCCGTGATCGCCGACCCGTACCGGTCCGCCTCCCAGATGTAGACGAGCACGCCCGCCGCCATCACCAGCGCGCCGGTCTGGAGCACCTTGCGCCCGAACCGCGGCACCAGCTTCTGCACCGAGAGCCCGGCCGCCGTGGAGACCGCGATCGAGAACGGGATGCCGGTCGCGCCGGCCTTGAGCGGACTCCAGCCCAGACCCACTTGCATGTAGAGGGTCCAGACCAGGAAGTAGATGCCGAGCGCCACGCCGAAGGCCAGCTGCACGCAGATCCCGGCCGCGAAGGACTTCACCCGGAACAGCGCCAGCTCCACCAGCGGCGAACCGTCCCGCCGCGTCTTGACCCGCTCGTACAGCACGAACAGCCCGAACACCGGCAGGCTCCCGGCCATCGACAGGTAGCCCCAGAGCGGCCAGCCGGCCTCCCGGCCGTGCGTCAGCGGGTAGATCAGCATCAGCAGGCCGAGGCTGGCCAGCGCCACGCCCACCAGGTCCAGCTTCAGCGCCTGGTCGGCCTTCGACTCGTCGATGAAGCGACGGCCGAGCAGCAGCCCGGCGATGCCGACCGGCAGGTTGATCAGGAAGATCGGGCGCCAGGCCAGGCCGAACAGGTCCCACTCGGTGAGCAGCGCGCCGATCAGCGGACCGGAGACCGCGCCCAGCCCGACCACCGCGCCGAACAGGCCGAACACCTTGCCGCGCTCCTCCGCCGGGAAGGTCGCGTGGATGATCGACAGCACCTGCGGCACCATCAGCGCCGCCGTCCCGCCCTGGAGCAGCCGGGTCGCGACCAGCATCTCCGGCCCGGAGGCGAGCCCGCACAGCGCCGAGGCCACGGTGAAGCCGCCGATCCCGATCAGGAACACCCGCTTGCGGCCGTGGATGTCGCCCAGCCGGCCGCCGGTGATCAGGCCGATCGCGAAGGCCAGCGCGTAGCCACCGGTCACCCACTGGATGGCGCTGAAGGTGGCCCCGAGGTCCTGCTGGATGCTCGGGATCGCGATGTTGACGATGGTGACGTCCACCAGGTCCATGAAGGAGGCGACCATCACGATCGTCAGCGCGATCCACCTCCTCCGGTCCGCTGCCGCGGTGCCCATTCCGTACTCCTCTTCCTTCTTCTTCACGTCCGGGACGCTCTTCTCCACGCCCACGCCCACGACAGTAACGGCCATCTAGGTCAGTTCCTGTCCCAGTTGTTCCGGCATGCTGGAGCCATGACCGACACCCCGGCCCGGCTGCTGAGCCTGCTGTCCCTGCTCCAGACCCCGCGCGAATGGCCCGGCAGCGAACTCGCCGAGCGGCTCGGCGTCAGCCCGCGCACCATCCGGCGCGACATCGACCGGCTGCGCGAGCTGGGCTACCCGGTGCGGGCCAGCATGGGCGCGGTCGGCGGCTACCGGCTGGTCGCGGGCACCGCGATGCCCCCGCTGCTGCTGGACGACGAGGAGGCGGTGGCCATCGCGGTCGGGCTCCGCGCGGCGGCCGGGCACGCCGTGGTCGGCATCGAGGAGGCCTCGGTACGGGCGCTCGGCAAGCTGCTCCAGGTGCTGCCGGCCCGGCTGCGGCACCGGGTCGGGACGCTCAACTCGGCGACCGTGCCGCTGCTCACCGGGGACGGCCCGACCGTCGACCCGGAGGACCTCACCGTGCTGGCCCGCGCCGTCACCGCCCGGGAGCGACTGCGCTTCGACTACCGGGCGTACGACGGTGCCGAGACCAGGCGGCAGGTCGAACCCGAGCGGCTGGTCTCGGTCGGCCGCCGCTGGTACCTGGTCGGCTACGACCTGGACCGCGCGGACTGGCGGCTCTTCCGGGTCGACCGGCTGAGCGGCCCGGCCGCCACCGGTGTCCGCTTCACCCCGCGCCCGCTGCCCGCCGAGGACGCCGCCGCGTACGTGGCGGCCAAGCTGCGCCGCCCGTCACCGAGCGGCGCCGTGGTCGCCACCGTGCACGCCCCGGCCGAGCGGGTCCGCCGGGGCCTGCGGCCGGGCGACGCCGAGGTCGAGCCGCTCGACGAGCACAGCTGCGTGCTCCGCTCCCGCTCCGACTCGCTGGAGTGGACGGCGATGCGGCTGCTGTCACTGGACTGCGAGTTCGAGGTGCACGAGCCGCCGGCGCTGCGCGAGCACCTGCGCCGGCTGGCCGCCCGCGCCCGCCGGGCGGCGGGAGAAGGCCAGGTGGCGGGAGAAGGCTGAGCCCGGCTCAGGCCGCCACCCGGAACCACCCGTTGCCGGAGCGGAACCAGAGCACGCCGTCCCGGCCGTACGCGCGGTGCCGTTCGAGGTCGCCGAGCACGTCCAGCTTGCGCTTCCCGGTCCGCTTCCACGTCTTGCCGACCAGCAGGTGCCAGGTCAGCTCGCCGCCGCCGGTCAGGAAGACGCCCTCGCGGGCACGGACCGCGAAGCCGGCCGGCTGCCGGACCGGGCAGGGCACCGTGGTCGAGGTCCCGTCGGCCGGATCGACCCGGGTGAGGTAGCTGCCCGAGGAGCTCGGGTACCAGGCCAGCCAGGCGTACCGGCCCTCGGTCGCGCCGGCCATGCCCTCCAGCGGGTAGCCGGGCAGGTCCTTGCCGTGGTCGGGGCTCCAGACCACCCGGCCGTGGGTGTCGGCGGCCGTCAGCCCCCGGTAGGACATCGGGTGGTCGCCGTAGACGCCCTCGTCCCCGTAAGCCATCCAGATCCGGCCGCCGCGGTCGGTCACCAGCACGGGAGTGCAGTCGCCGAGCAGCAGCTCCCGGCCGGGGACACCGTCGGGGCCGTACACGAAGCCGTTGGGCAGCCACTCCTCGCCGTCCTGCTCGGCCCGGGCCCCCGCCAGCAGCAGCCGCCCGCCCGGCAGCAGCGCCAGGTGGTCCGGCCGGCAGCCGACCCCGGACAGCGGCACCCGGCGCTCACCGCTCCGGTCCAGCACCACCACCTCGGCGTCGTACGGCGTCCGCACCGACGGCCACGACCCGGCCGGGGCCACGTACCGCTCCGGCACCAGCAGGACGGCGAGTTCGCCGTCCGGCCCGACCGTCCAGGTCACGGCCCGGCGGCCGGCCCGCCACTCCTCCTCGGGCAGCCGCCAGACCTCGACCGGACGGTCGGACACCGCCATGGTTCAGACCCCGTACTCGGCGGTCAGCAGGGCGCGGGCGATGGTGTGGAAGGTGAGGTTGAAGCCCACCTGGGCCGGCGGGACGTCGGCGGCGACGTCCAGCTTCTCCACGTCCAGCGCGTGCACCGCGAAGACGTAGCGGTGCGGGGCGCCGGGCGGCGGGGCGGAGCCGTCGTAGCGGTTGCCGGGGAAGTCGTTGCGGGCGTGGAAGGAGGCCCCGCCCGGCAGGCTCTCGTCCGAGGAGCCGGCGCCGCGCGGCAGTTCCGCGGTGTCGGCGGGAAGGTCGAGGGCGAGCCAGTGCCACCAGCCGGAGCCGGTCGGCGCGTCCGGGTCGTAGCAGGTGACCGCGATGCTCCGGGTACCCTCCGGCAGGCCCGACCAGGCCAGCTGCGGCGAGAGGTTGCCACCGGCGTGGACGAACTCCTGGCCCAGCGTGCCGCCTTCGGTGAAGTCCTCGCTGCTCAGCTGGAAGGACGGCACCTGCGGCAGGAACTCGTAGGGCAACGGCGGACGCACAGTCATGGGACGGTCACCTCTCACAGTCGGAACGACACCGTCACTGTAATGGGGTGCACGTGTGATCCTGACGCCCCTAGAGTCAGCACCATGGCCTCCAGAATGACCCGTCTGCTCTCCGACTCCCGCGACGCGCTGTTCACCATGCTCGGCGTCCAGGCCGTCATCTGGGCCGTCCAGGTGCTCAACTGGCTGGACGACTACGGGCTGTCGCGGGAGCTCGGGCTGCGCTCGGAGCGGATCGGCGACCTGCCCGAGATGTTCACCATGCCGTTCCTGCACTTCAGTTGGGAGCACATCGAGGCCAACTCCTGGCCGCTGTTCGTGCTCGGCTTCCTGTCCGCCTACCGGGGCATGCGGAAGTTCCTGCTGGCCAGCCTGGTGATCATGGTGTCCGGCGGGCTCACGGTCTGGCTGCTGGAGAGCCCGAACACCGTGACGGCCGGCGCCAGCGGCATGGTCTTCGGCTACCTCGGTTACGTGGTGCTGCGCGGCGTCCTGGACCGCAACGTGCTGGACGCGGTGGTCGGCGTCGCCGTCGCGGCGGTCTACTCGACCATCCTGATCGGCGTGCTGCCGGTCACCCCGGGCGTCAGCTGGCTGGGGCACCTCGGCGGGCTGATCGGCGGAATGGCCGCCGCCTTCCTGCTCCGCGACCGCCCGGCCGAGCAGCGGGCTCCGAAGGCCGCCGCCCCGGACAGCCCCGGCGCCGCCCTGCTCAAGCAGCTGGACGACCTGGGAATCCAGGACGCGCCCGGGCCCGGGCGTCAGGTATAGACCAATCCCACCCCTGCGGCTAGCGTGGACAGCTCACCCTCCCCCAGCTCCGGAGCCGCACCGTGGAGTCGTCCGTCCTCGCCTTCGCCACCGACCTGCTCGACGAGGGCGCCGACACCTTCTTCGGCAACCTCACCGACCGCGCCGGCGTCGGCGGGGCCACCCTGGCCTCGGTCTACCACGAGGCCCGCGACGTCTTCCCGCACAACCCCCGCCGGGTGGTCCGCTACCTGGAGCCGGGCGCGGCGTACTTCCGCCCCGACCCGGCCGCCTGGCGGGGCCGCCGGCTCGCCCCCGTCCCGTCCACCGCGATCGGCGAGCGCGACCCCTTCGCCGAGGCCGCCGAGGAGACCCGCCGCCGCGGCCTGAAGCTGCACGCCTGGACGGTCTTCTGCCACAACGACCGGCTCGGCTTCGCCCACCCCGACTGCGCCCCGGCCAACGCCTTCGGCGACCGCCACCTCACCGAGCTCTGCCCGGCGAACCCGGAGGTCCGGGAGTACGCGCTGACCCTGGTCGCCGAACTCGCCCGGTACGGCGTGGACGCGATCCGCGCCGAGTCCCCGCACTTCCACGGCCTGCGCCACGGCTACCACCACGAGCGCTACTTCGAGGAGCTCGGCCCGACCGCCGAGGCCCTGCTCGGCGTCTGCTTCTGCCCGCACTGCCGCGCCGCCGCCACCGCCGCAGGCGTCCCCGCCGAGCAGGTGGCCGAGGCGGTGCGCGCCGAGCTGCGCCACCGGCTGGCCGACGAGTCCGCGGCCGCCGAGCCCGCCGACCTGAGCGCCCTGGCCGACGGCGCCTTCGCCGCCTACGTGGACGCCTCCGCCGCCACCGTCACCTCGCTCGCCGCCGAACTCACCGAGCAGGCCCGCCGGCACGGCATGCGGCTGAGCTTCATGGACGGCGGCGGCCCGGGCACGGGCTGGCTCTCCGGCATCGACCTGCCCGCCCTCGCGCGGGTCACCGACCAGATCGAGACCCTCGGCTACGCGAAGACCCCGGCGGAGGTCCGGGAGAAGATCGCCGCCTTCGCCCTGCACGGCGTCCGCCCGCAGTCCATGGCGGTGATCCTGCGCCCGATGTCCTCCGACTGCGACGGCCCGGAGAACCTCGCCGCCAAGCTCGCCGTCCTGCGCGAACTCGGCGTCCCCGAGGTCGAGTTCTACAACTACGGGCTGATGCGGCTGTCCTCCCTGGACCGGATCGGCGCCGCCCTCTCCGGCTGACCGGCCGGCGGCGCCGACCGGTCAGCGCCGCCGCTTGGAGGTCCCGAACAGGCTGCGCGAGATCTCCTGGCCGAGCTGCCGGCCGGCCGAGCGCGCGAAGGACTTCACGGTCGGGTTGCTCAGCAGCGAGCCGAGCAGCCCGCCCGCCGCCTCCTTCTCCTTCGGCGCCTGCCGCCGCGGCGAGGACGGTTCCTCCCTTCCCGGCACCGGCCTCTCCGGCACCGGCCCGGTCGGCGCCGCCTCCGGCCGGGGAGCGCGCGCCGCCAGCTTCTCGTACGCCGACTCCCGGTCGATCGCGTCCCGGTAGCGCGCCGTCAGCGGCGAGGCGTCCACCACCGCCCGCAGGTCCGCCTCCCCGATCGGCCCCATCAGCGACCGCGGCGCCCGCAGCCTGGTCGCCGCGACCGGCGTCGGCGCGCCCTTCTCGGACAGCACGGTGACCACCGCCTCGCCGGTGCCCAGCGAGGTCAGCACCGCGCCGAGGTCGTACGAGGAGCGCGGGAACGTCGAGACGGTGGCCTTGAGCGCCTTGGCGTCGTCCGGGGTGAAGGCGCGCAGCGCGTGCTGCACCCGGTTGCCCAACTGCGCCAGCACGTCGGACGGTACGTCCCTCGGCGTCTGCGTCACGAAGAAGATGCCGACGCCCTTGGACCGGATCAGCCGCACGGTCTGGGTGATCGCCTCCAGGAAGGCCTTGGAGGCTCCCCTGAACAGCAGGTGCGCCTCGTCGAAGAAGAAGACCAGCTTGGGCTTGTCGAGGTCGCCCACCTCGGGCAACTCCTGGTAGAGGTCGGCGAGCAGCCACATCAGGAAGGTGGAGAACAGCCGCGGCCGGTCCTGCACGGCGGGCAGTTCCAGCACCGAGACCACGCCCCGGCCGTCCGCCGCCGTCCGCAGCAGCTCGGCGGTGTCGAACTCGGGCTCGCCGAAGAAGGCCCCGGCGCCCTCGTTCCCCAGCACGGTGAGCGCGCGCAGGATGACCCCGGCGGTGGCCGCCGAGAGCCCGCCGATGGTCCTCAACTCCTCCTTGCCCTCGGGAGAGGTGAGGAAGGCGATCACCGCGGTGAGGTCCTTGAGGTCGTACAGTTCCAGGCCGTTGCGGTCGGCGTAGTGGAACACCAGGCTGAGCGAGGACTCCTGGGTCTCGTTCAGGTCGAGCACCTTGGCCAGCAGCAGCGGTCCGAAGCTGGTGACGGTGGCCCGGACCGGGATGCCGGCGCCCTGCCCGCCGAGCGCGTAGAACTCGGCCGGGCAGCCCTGCGGCGTCCACCGCTGCCCCACCTCGGCGGCCCGGGCGGCGGTCCGGTCGCTCGGCACCCCGGGCGCGGCGACGCCGGAGACGTCCCCCTTGATGTCGGCCAGGAACACCGGCACGCCCTGCTCGGAGAGCTGCTCGGCGACGAGTTGGAGGGTCTTGGTCTTGCCGGTGCCGGTGGCCCCGGCGACCAGCCCGTGCCGGTTGAGCACGCCCAGCGGGATGCGCACCGGGGCGTCCGGGTACGCGGTGCCGTCCAGCAGCACCGCGCCGAGTTCGAGGGCGGGCCCGGCGAAGGAGTACCCGTCGGCGATCTCCCGGACGGCCGGCGGGGTGAGGTCGGAGGACATCGGTGCACACTCCTGAGCGGATCGGAACGCTTCGGAACGCTTCGGCGTCGACACCGGAACCCGATCGGCACCGGGGCGATGTTCGCGACATTTCCCATCAAACAGTCGTATTCGTCCACCCGCAGTTCACACCGGCGCGCGTGGCGGGGCCTCGGCTGCTGCGCCATCCGCCGTCCGAACGGTAGGCTTTCCGTGTGATCTTCAAGCGCATCGGCAATGGGCGGCCGTACCCGGATCACGGCCGGACGAGCACCCGCCAGTGGGCTGACGTCGCCCCGCGTCCGGTGCGACTCGACCAGCTGGTGACCACCAAGGGCCAACTCGACCTCGAAACCCTGCTGGCCGAGGACTCGACGTTCTACGGGGACCTCTTCGCCCACGTGGTGAAGTGGCACGGCGACCTCTACCTGGAGGACGGGCTGCACCGGGCCGTACGGGCCGCGCTGCAACAGCGCCAGGTGCTGCACGCCCGTGTCCTCGAAATGGAGTGACGGACTCCCACCCGGGGCCCGTCGGACCCGTCCGACCCGCCGCAGGCTTTCCGGACCGCCCCCTCGCCACCCGGCGGAGGGCGGTCCGCTCGTACCCCGGTACCCCCTTTCGGGTACCGGGGTACGCCAGATGATGATCGTTTAGTACCTTCGAAGCCGTACGGCACTACGCTGCTGACTACGGCCGCGACCAGGGGATTCCGCCCGCACCGGGGGAAGTCCCCCACCCGGCCGATCCGTCATCCCGACCCCGCCCCGGTACGAGGGGGAGACAAACCGTGAGCATGTTGACTCCCCGAGGCCTCAAGGGGAAGCAGTACCGCGTCACCGGCAACACCTACCCACGGCTGGGCCGGCCCCCGAAGAAGAGCCGCAAGGTGATCGCCGCGCTGGCCGGGCTGCTCGCCCTGGCCCTGGTCGGGCTCGGCGGCGTGCAGCTGTACGACATCTTCACCGGCAAGGACAAGAACGCCTCGGCGCAGGCCTGCGCGACGCCCTCCGGCAAGCCGCTGGCCGCCCCCACGCCGGGCGAGACCCCGGGAGCCCCCGGCGCACCCGCCGCCGCGCCGGGCGACCCGCACGCGGTCCCGCAGCCCACCGCGGTCACCGTGAACGTCTACAACGCCACCACCAAGGGCGGTCTGGCCGGCCGGACCGCCGAGGAACTGAAGAAGCGCGGCTTCGTCATCGGCAAGGTCGGCAACGCCCCGGCCGAACTGGACAAGAAGGTGCCCGGCACCGCCCAGGTCATCGCCGGCCCGGCCGGCGCCGGCGCGGGCACCCTGGTCGGCTCGCAGATCGCCGGTGCCACCGTCACCGCCGACGCCCGCACCGACACCAGCGTGGACTTCGTGATCGGCGACAGCTACAACGCCCTGCTGGACGAGACCCAGGCGGCCGCCGCGCTCGCCCTGGCCACCAAGCCCTCCCCCGCCCCGACCGCCACCGGCAGCTGCTGAGGCGGCCGCGAACGCCCGAGAGCCCCCGGCC
>NZ_JBHUAF010000243.1:0-12861 GCF_042789895.1 Kitasatospora sp. NPDC056783 | reverse complement strand
CCCGGGGACCCCGCCGTCCGGCGGCCCGGCCGTCCCGCCGCCGCCCGGCGGTCCGGCGGCCCCCGCCGCGCCCGCGGCCGGCTACGGCTACCCGAACGCGGCCGGCGCCGCCGGGGTCGTCCCGCCGGCGGCGGTGCCCGGTCCGCCGCAGCCCGCGCCGGTGCCCCCGGGCGTGCCCGCGGTCGGCCCGGGGTACTTCGCCGCGCTCAGCTACCGGGGCCCGGACGGCTCGGAGCAGAAGCTGCTGCACCGCAGCGAGCCCGGCACCCCGCACCCGGAGTGGAAGATCCTCCAGGACCTGCGGCGGCTCAACGTGCCGCCGGAGCAGGTGCTGGAGCTCTACACCGAGCTGGAGTCGTGCGACCTGCCGGGCGGCTACTGCAACCGCATGATCGCCGCGTCCTGGCCGAACGTCCGGCTCACCCACACCGCCTCGTACGGACGCGACCACGTCTCGCGGCAGGCCGGGATGGCCGAGCTGCTCGACCACCTGGACGAGCTGCACCAGCTGGCCTCCGGCGCCCAGCGGGTCCGCCCGCTCCGGGTGCCGCTGCCCGCCCCCGGGACCGTCCAGCCGCTGCCGCCGCTCCCGCCGCAGCAGCTCGCCCAGGAGGTCGGCACGGCCTTCGGGCAGAACCTGTTCCGCTACGAGCAGCGCGCCGTCTCCCGCCAGGGCGTGCCCGAGCCGGTGTCCCAGACCCTGATGTGGGCCGGGCTGCCGCGCGACTTCGGGCCGTTCTTCTGGGCGCAGGCGCAGGAGGGCCGCCCGATCCCGACGCTCGCCGAGCTGGCCGCCGAGCGCGGCCTCGCCCCGGGCCCGGACTTCGGCGGCTACCTGGTGCTGGGCAACGACTACGGCCGCCAGCTGTGCGTCCAGTACGGCACCGCGAACGTGGTGGCCGTGGATGTCGACGGAACCGGGCAGCCGCCCCGGTTCGTCAACAGCGGTGTACCGGAGTTCGTCCGCTCGCTGGCCCTGCTGGGCCGGATGTGGCGGCTGCGGTACGGGCTGACGCCGGAGCAGGCCGGTCGCTGGACGACCGACTTCCAGGCCCAGCTCGCCGCGATCGACCCGGCGGCCCTGCAGAACGCGGACACCTGGTGGGCCGTGCTGCTGGAGCAGTTCTGGGACGGTCTGCTGTAGCCGGACCGTCTCCGATCCTCGCAGGTGGGGAGGGGTCGTTCCGGGGTCCGGGACGACCCCTCCGGCATGCCGCCGCAGCTGTGCCTCATTGGGGTTTCGCCCGGATCTGCGCAAAATAGGTCAAGAGGATGGGTCTATCCGTCCGGTCCTCGACATTTTCCGGTCCGCACGGCGACGGATTCCGGCCCCGGGTTCCGAACCGGTTCCGGATCCGTCCGTTCCGTCCGATCATGGGCTCCGCAGCCCGCGAAACGAGGGGAAGAGCCCATGAGCGACGCCGTCCCCCAGTACGGCTTCACCCAGGCCCGCAAGGGCTACGCGCCCGAGCAGGTCGACCGAGCCCTCGCCGCGCTCACCGCGCAGCGTGACGAGGCATGGGAACGGCTGAGCGTCCTGGGCGCCGGCATCCGGCAGATGGAGGCCCGGCTGGCCGACATCCGCCGGGCCGCCGAGGAGGCGCCGGAACCCGACTACCAGGTGCTCAGCGAACAGGCCGCCGGCCTGGCCGCGATGGCCGAGAACGAGGCGCGCGCCGTCCGGGAGAAGGCCGAGCGGTTCTCCGAGGACCTGCGCGACGAGGTCTACGACGCCGGGCAGGCGGCCGACGGCGCCGCCAAGGAGTACGCCGCCACGACCCGTACCGACGCCGACGCGGCCGCCCGCCGTACGAGCGAGCGCACCCGGGCCGAGGCCGAGGGCATCCGGGCGGAGACCGACCGGGAGAGCCGCTCGGTGCGGGACGCCGCCACCTCCTACGCCGCCAAGGTGCGGGTGGCCGCCGCCGAGGCCAGCGAGCAGGCCGAGGCCGAGCTGGCCGCCCGGCGCCGCAAGGCCGACGAGACCTTCGCCGCCGCCCAGGCCAAGGCCGACGCCGAGGACGCCGAGGTCTCGGCGACCGCCGAGCGCCGGGTCAAGGAGGCCGAGCAGCAGCGGGAGACCGCGCTGAACCAGATCAAGCAGCTGGAGGCGGACGCCCAGGCCAAGGCCGACCAGCTGGTCGAGCAGGCCCGCCGGGAGGCCGAGAAGATCAACGCGGCGACCGAGGGCGAGCAGCGCGAGTTCGACACCCGGCTGGACACGGTGCAGCAGCACCTGGACCACATCAAGGCCACGCTGGCCTCGCTCACCGGGGCGGCGGTCGGCCAGATCGAGCCCGGGGCGGCCGCCGCGGCCGTCGCGGCGGCCCAGGGCTCGAAGGCGGCCGGGGGGTCCACGGCCTCCCGGGTCGCCAAGGCCGCCGCGGCACCCGCTCCGGCGGACGCGGTCGAGGACGCCGTCGCCGACGCGGCGGGGGTGGACTCGGAGGCGGACACCGGGGAGATCCCGGTGGCGGACCTGCGGAAGGCCGAGGGCCGGAGCGGGGCGTCCGGTACGGCGGCTCCCGCCGGGGCCAAGGCCCCCGCGCAGGAGGGCCCGACGACGGTGCTGCGGACGCCGGTGGTCGGCGGCAGCGCCGCCAAGGCCATCGGCGGGCCCGTGGCGGCCGGCCCGGTGCCGCCGAAGCCGGCCTCGCCGCCCGCGGGGGAGATGCTCGACGGGGAGGCCGTCGACGGGAAGGCCGAGGGGAAGGCCGAGGGGAAGGCCGTCGACGGGACGGACGCCGGGGCGCCGTCGGAGGAGGAGACCAGGATCGTCCCGAAGATCATCATCGTGGACGACGGGGCCGGCTACGCGACCCCCCACACGGTGAGCTACCGCCGCCGCTGACCGGCCGGGCGACCGCGCGTCGCGAAGGCCCCGGCCACCCGGCTCCGCCGTCGGTGGCCGGGGCCTTCGTCGTACCGGGGCGGGCCCGGGCGTCGAGGGCCCGGAAACTCCCCGGGATGGAGCGGTGGTCGGCGGGGTAGGCCTGGGAACGAAAGAGGCCGAGACCCGTGGCGCCCTCCAGGAAAGGGCGCCACGGTTCCCGGCGCTTGGGCGGGCGCCCCCACCCAGGGTCGCCCGGCCTCGCACCTCCGACCCCCATCGGGGGTGCGACAGTGCCGCCACAGCCATCCCCCACGGTTGGGTGCGGCGGGCACGTTCACCATGGTGCGCGATCTCCATGGACGGCCAGTGACAGGAGTATGTCCAGTTCGTGGCGGATAGCCGTGTCCGGGTCGGTACGTGTGCGGGGCGGTTCGTCCACCGGGTGGTCCGGTGTTCCGTCCAGTGGTTCGTTCCCGACGTGCTCCTGACATGTTCGTCGGTGTGGCCGCTCCGGCTCCGTCCCGTTCGGGTACCGGTCCGGCCCTGCTCCGGCCCCGCTCCGGCCGCAGTCCGGCGCCGGTTCGGCCGCGGTCCGGCCCCGGTTCGGCACCGTCGAAGTCGTGGACCGGGTGCGGGTCCGTGCCGCGGCGTAGGCTGGAGACCCCCGGCCGCTCGGCGTGCCGGGCCGTTCGCGTTGCCCCGGCGGGCCTTCGCCGCCCGGGGGCAGCACCAGCCACGGGACGAAGAAGAGACCCCAATGAGCCTGACCGGACTGCTCGATGTCGTCGCGCGGGACGCGGCGCTCGCCGAGGCCATCGAGGCGGCCACCGCCACCGGAGCCGAGGCCGGCGGACGCCGCCACCTGGACCTGGTCGGCCCGCCGGCCGCCAGGCCGTTCGCCATCGCCGCGCTGGCCCGCGCGCTGGCCGGACAGGCCGCCGGGGAGCGGGGCCGCCCGGTGCTCGCCGTCACCGCGACCGGCCGGGAGGCCGAGGACCTCGCGGCCTCGCTGCGCTCGCTGCTGCCCGCCGACGCCGTGGCCGAGTACCCGGCCTGGGAGACCCTGCCGCACGAGCGGCTGTCGCCCCGCTCGGACACCGTCGGGCGCCGGCTCGCCGTGCTGCGCCGGATCGTGCACCCGCGGGCGGACGACTTGGCGGCCGGGCCGGTCCAGGTGATCGTCGCCCCGGTCCGCTCGGTGCTCCAGCCGCAGGTCAAGGGGCTGGCCGAGCTGGAGCCGGTGGCCGTGGCGCGCGGTGAGTCGTACGACCTGGAGGAGGTGGCCCGCCGGCTCTCCGCCGCCGCCTACGCGCGGGTCGAACTGGTCGAGAAGCGCGGCGAGTTCGCCGTCCGTGGCGGCATCCTGGACGTCTTCCCGCCGACCGAGGAGCACCCGCTGCGGGTGGAGTTCTGGGGCGACGAGGTCGAGGAGGTCCGCTACTTCAAGGTCGCCGACCAGCGCTCGCTGGAGATCGCCGAGCACGGCCTGTGGGCGCCGCCCTGCCGCGAGCTGCTGCTCACCGACGAGGTGCGGGCCCGGGCCGCCGAGCTGGCCGCCGAGCACCCCGGGCTGGCCGAGATCCTGGACAAGATCGCCGAGGGCATCGCGGTCGAGGGCATGGAGTCGCTGGCCCCGGTGCTGGTCGACGACATGGAGCTGCTGCTGGACGTGCTGCCGCTCGGCTCGGTCGCGGTGGTCTGCGACCCGGAGCGGGTCCGCACCCGGGCGGCCGACCTGGTGGCGACCAGCCAGGAGTTCCTGCACGCCTCCTGGGTCGCGGCCGCGGCGGGCGGGGACCGGCCGATCGACGTGGAGGCGATCGACGTCTCCGCGGCCTCGCTGCGCTCGCTCGCCGAGGTGCGCGAGCACGCCGCCGAGATCGGGCTGCCCTGGTGGTCCGTCAGCCCGTTCGCGACCAGCGAGTCGACGGTCGACGGGCTGCTGGAGTTCGACGCCAACACGCTCACCCTCGGCATGCACGCCGTCGAGGCCTACCGGGGCGACACCGCCCGGGCGATCGCCGACGCCAAGGAGCGGCTGGCCGCCGACTGGCGGGTCGTCATGGTGACCGAGGGCCACGGCCCGGCCTCCCGGCTCGCCGAGGTGCTCGGCAACGAGGGCATCCCGGCCCGGCTGGTCGCCGACCTCGCCGAGGCGCCCACCCGGGACGTCGTCTACGTCTCCTGCGGTTCGATCGAGCACGGTTTCGTCGACGAGGCGCTCAAGCTCACCGTCATCACCGAGACCGACCTGTCCGGCCAGAAGTCCTCCACCAAGGACATGCGCCGGATGCCCTCGCGCCGCCGCAACGCGATCGACCCGCTGGCGCTCGTCGCCGGCGACTACGTCGTCCACGAGGCGCACGGCGTCGGCAAGTACGTCGAGATGGTGCAGCGCACCGTCCAGGGCGCCACCCGCGAGTACCTGGTGCTGGAGTACGCCCCGGCCAAGCGCGGCCACCCCGGCGACCGGCTGTTCGTGCCGACCGACCAGCTCGACCAGGTCACCAAGTACGTCGGCGGTGAGGCCCCGACGCTGCACCGGCTCGGCGGCGCGGACTGGGCGAAGACCAAGCAGCGGGCCAAGAAGGCGGTCAAGGAGATCGCCGCCGACCTGATCAAGCTGTACTCGGCGCGGATGGCCGCCCCCGGCCACACCTTCGGCCCGGACACCCCGTGGCAGCGGGAGCTGGAGGACGCCTTCCCGTACGCGGAGACGCCGGACCAGCTGACCACCATCGCCGAGGTCAAGTCGGACATGGAGAAGTCCGTCCCGATGGACCGGCTGATCTGCGGCGACGTCGGCTACGGCAAGACCGAGATCGCCGTGCGGGCCGCGTTCAAGGCGGTGCAGGACGGCAAGCAGGTGGCGGTGCTGGTGCCGACCACGCTGCTGGTGCAGCAGCACTTCTCGACCTTCGCCGAGCGGTACGCGAACTTCCCGGTGACGGTGAAGGCGCTGTCCCGCTTCCAGACCGACACCGAGGCCAAGGCCGTCCTGGAGGGGCTGTTCGAGGGCTCGGTGGACGTCGTCATCGGCACCCACCGGCTGTTCTCCTCCGAGACCAGGTTCAAGGACCTCGGGCTGGTCATCGTCGACGAGGAGCAGCGCTTCGGCGTCGAGCACAAGGAGCAGCTGAAGAAGCTGCGGGCCAACGTGGACGTGCTCACCATGTCCGCGACCCCGATCCCGCGCACCCTGGAGATGGCGGTCACCGGCATCCGCGAGATGTCCACCATCACCACCCCGCCGGAGGAGCGGCACCCGGTGCTGACCTTCGTCGGGCCGTACGACGAGAAGCAGATCTCGGCCGCGATCCGGCGTGAACTCCTGCGCGAGGGCCAGGTGTTCTACATCCACAACCGGGTGGAGTCGATCGACAAGGCGGCCGCCCGGCTGAAGGACCTGGTGCCCGAGGCGCGGATCGCCACCGCGCACGGGCAGATGGGGGAGACCCAGCTGGAGAAGGTCGTCGTCGACTTCTGGGAGAAGGAGTTCGACGTCCTGGTGTCGACCACGATCGTGGAGTCCGGCATCGACATCTCCAACGCCAACACCCTGATCGTGGAGCGCGGCGACACCTTCGGCCTCTCCCAGCTGCACCAGCTGCGCGGCCGGGTCGGGCGCGGCCGCGAGCGCGGCTACGCCTACATGCTGTACCCGCCGGAGAAGCCGCTCACCGAGACCGCGCACGAGCGGCTGGCCACCATCGCCCAGCACACCGAGATGGGCGCCGGCATGTACGTCGCGATGAAGGACCTGGAGATCCGCGGCGCGGGCAACCTGCTGGGCGGCGAGCAGTCCGGGCACATCGCCGGGGTCGGCTTCGACCTCTACATGCGGATGGTCGGCGAGGCGGTGGCGGAGTTCCGCGAGTCGCTGGCGAACGGCGGGGAGCCGGAGGAGGAGCCGCTGGAGGTGAAGATCGAGCTGCCGGTCGACGCCCACGTGCCGCACGACTACGCGCCCGGCGAGCGGCTGCGGCTGCAGGCGTACCGATCGATCGCGGCGGTCAACTCGGAGGAGGACATCACGCAGGTCCGGGACGAGCTGGTGGACCGCTACGGCAAGCTGCCCGAGGCGGTGGAGAACCTGCTGATGGTCGCGGCGCTGCGGCTGTACGCCCGGCGGTGCGGGATCTCGGACATCACCCTCCAGGGCTCCAACGTCCGCTTCGGGCCGGTGGAGCTGCGGGAGTCCCAGCAGCTGCGGCTGAACCGGCTCTACCCGCGCAGCCAGGTGAAGGCGGCGGCCCAGCAGCTGCTGGTGCCGCGCCCGAGCACCGGGCGGATCGGCGGGAAGCCGCTGGTCGGGCGGGAACTGCTGGGCTGGTGCGGCGAGTTCCTGTCGGCGATGTTCGACGACCTGGCGGGGGCGAAGAAGTAGCGCTCCGCGGGGGTGGGTTCACGGCGGTCTCGGGCTCTGCCCGGGGCCGCCGTTCCGTTGTGCGGCGCGGGGTTCGTGGCGTGGGGCCCGTGGCGCCGGGTTCGTGGCGCCGGGCGGTCGGGGTGGCGGCTGTGAACGGAGGCGTCAGCCGAGCTTCCACTGGCCGGTCTGCGGGGCGAAGCCGCTGTCGAGACCGAACTGGGCCTTGTCGAGCTTGGTGTCCTTCGGGACCTCGAAGGTGACGAAGCCGAGGGCGCTCTCGCCGGGGGCGATGTTGGCGGGCACCTGGAAGCTCGGGCCGGCCTTGGTGTCCGCGATCGTGGTGCCGAAGGCCTGGCCCTCGGCGTCCAGCAGCTTGGCGCCGTTGCCCGGGGCGTCGCTGTAGGCCTTCTTGCCGCTCGCCTTGATCCGGAACTGGACCGCGACGAAGCGCTTGCCGTCGGCCGGGTGGGTGAACTCGTTCTCGCCCTCGGCGTTGTCGACCACCTTCACCAGCGTCACGTCGGCGGTGTCGGCCGGGTCGTTGCCCTTGAGCGCGATGGTGTCGCCGAGCTTGGCGGGGGCCTTGGAGGTGTCGGCGGCCTTGCCGTCGGCGGACTTGCCTCCGGCGGGCTTGGCGGCCTCGGAACCGGTGACGGCCGCGGTCTGCTTCGCCTCGGTCGAGACGGAGGAGCCGCTGGTGGAGTCGCACGCCGTCGCGCTCAGGGTGACCAGCGCGGCGCCGACCAGCAGTGCGGCGGTGCGGCGGACGGCGGCGGTGCGGGTGCTCGCGGACATGGGTGTTCTCCCGGTGGTCGGTGGTCTTCCCTGGGTCGCCCCCGTCCGGTGGCGACGGAGAGATCACACCACCTGGGCGTGAATACTGTCAACGTGATTTCACAAAAGAACTCTGTTCACATGTGAACTGGGGTCACGGGGCACGTCGCTATGCTGTGCGGTCACAGCGTCCGCCCGCGCGGTCGCCGCCCATCGAAGGAGCCCCCCGTGCCGGACCGTCCCGAAGTGACCGCCGCCGAGATCGCTCGGCTGGCCGGCGTCGGCCGGGCCGCGGTCAGCAACTGGCGCCGACGCCACCCCGACTTCCCGCGCCCGGTCGGAGGCACCGACGCCAGCCCGGCCTTCGCGCTCGACGAGGTCGAGTCCTGGCTGCGCGCCCAGGGCAAGATCGCCGAACTCCCGCTGCTGGAACGGGTCTGGCAGCTCGTCGACACCCTCCGTGACCCGGCCGGCCACCCCGCCGCCCCGCTCGTCGAGGCGGGCGCCCTGCTCCTGTCGCTGCACCGCGAGCCCGAGCAGTGGGCGGACCTCGCGGGCCGCCCGGACACCCGGCTCGCCCTCGCGCTGCCCCGCGCCGCAGCCGGCACCGCCGTCCACGCCTTCGGGCCGGACGGCGCCCGCACCCTCGGCCTGCCGGGCCTGCTCGGCAGCACCCAGCTGGACCTCGCCCGGCTGCTCGCCGAACTCGCCGCCCAGGCCGGCCCGGCCGGCGCGTACGAGCAACTGCTCACCCGGTACTCCGAGGCCAACACCCGCCAGCTCAGCCCCACCCCGCCGGAGGCCGCCGAACTGCTCGCCGCCGTCGCCGGGGTCCCCGCCACCGTGCTCGACCCGGCCGTCGGCCTCGGCTCCGCGCTGCTCGCCCACCCGCCGACCACCGGCCGCTACGGTCAGGACGCCGACCCGGTCACCGCCGCCCTCGCCCGGCTCCGGCTCGCCCTGCACACCCCCGCCGACGAGCCCGGCCCGCTCCCGCTCGACCTGCGGGCCGGCGACGCCCTGCGCGCCGACGGCTTCCCCGGCGACACCTTCGAGGCCGTGCTCTGCCAGCCCCCGTACAACGAGCGCGACTGGGGCCACGACGAGTTGCAGTTCGACAGCCGTTGGCCCGGCGGGCTCGTCCCGCCGCGCGGCGAGTCCGAACTCGCCTGGGTGCTGCACTGCCTCGCGCACACCCGCCCCGGCGGCCTCGCCGCGCTGCTGCTCCCCCCGACCGTCGCCGCCCGGCGCGGCGGCCGCCGCATCCGTGCCGAACTGCTGCGCTCCGGCGCGCTGCGGGCCGTCATCGCGCTGCCCGCCGGCGCCGCCCCGCCGTACGGAGTCCCGCTGCACCTGTGGGTGCTGCGGGCGCCCCGGCCCGGGAACGACTTCCGCCAGGTACTGCTGCTCGACGCCGGGGCGGCGCTCTCCGGACCGGCCGGGGCCACCGGGGCGCCGGCGGGCGAGGGCGGCCGGGACAAGGTGGACTGGCCCGAGCTGCGCCGCACCGTCCTGGAGGCCTGGCGCGGCTTCGACCTCGCCGCGCGCGAAGGCCTGCCGGTCCCGGCCGACCGACCCGGCGTCCACCGGGCGGTGGCCGCCATCGACCTGCTCGACGACGAGACGGACCTCTCCCCGGGCCGGCACGTCCCGCCCGCCGCCCCGCTCGGCGGCGCCGCCGAACTCTCCCACCTCGGTGGCCGGTTGGCCGAACTGCTGGCCGGCCTCCCCGACCCGGCCACGCTGCTGCCGCGTCCGGCCGCCGCGTCCGGGGCGAGCCCGGCCGGTGTGGTGACCATCGGCGAGCTGGTCCGCGGCGGCGCGCTGGAGGTCTACTCCTCCGGCACCGGCGCCGCCACCCGGCCGACCGCCGCGGGGACGGGCGGCACCCCCGTCGTCACCGACCAGGACCTGGCCGGCGCCACCGCCCCCAGCGCCGTCCTGGCCGCCGGCCCCGGCCCGGCCGGTGACGTCCGCACCCGCCCCGGCGATGTCCTGGTCCCCGCCCTCGGGGGCGGCACCGCCCGGGTCGTCCCCGCCGAGGGCCCGCTGGTCGGCGCCGCCCTCGGCCGCCAGCTCCATCTGCTGCGGCCCGATCCGGCCGCCCTCGACTCCGAGTTCCTGGCCGGCCACTTCCGTTCCACCGCCGGCACTCGCCGCGCCGCCAGCCACGCCACCACCACCGCCCGCCTCGACATCCGCCGGGTCGAACTGCCGCGCCTCCCACTGCCCGCCCAGCAGCACCTCGGCGCCGCCTTCGCCCGGCTCGCCGCCTTCGACACCGCGCTCGGCCAGGCCGCCGCCCTCGGCCGCGGCCTCGCCCAGGCCGCCACCGACGCCCTGGCCTCGGGCACGCTGGTGCCGCCGGTGGACTGAGCGCGGACCGGGTGCGGACCGAGCTGAGCACGGCTCAGCAGCGGCTGGGTAGCGGCCGGGTAGCGGCGCGATACCGATGAGGCCGCAGGCGGACGGAAGCCCTCCGGCCCGGCCGGGCCGGACGGTACGGTGGGCGGAACCGTTCGCACCGCCCTCGGTGCCGGTCCTCACCAGCTCAGGAGCGCGCATGTCAGGGCAGTACCCCGGGCAGTTCGGACCGCCGCCCGGCGGAACGCCGTACGGGCCCGGGCACCTGCCGGGACCGGTGGCCGGGGTGGTGGCCGGTCCGGCGCCGATCCCCGGGCGGTTCGGGCTGACGGCGCGGGTGCTGTGCGCGCTGGCCCCGGTGCTCACCTTCGGGCTGCTCGGGGCGGTCCCCTCGCTGCTGCTGGCGCTCCGGCGGCGGCGGGCCTACGACGTCGTCGGCGCGGTGGTCTTCTGCGCGCTGCTGCTGACCCTGTTCGTCTCCGCCGGGGTCGCGGGCAGCCTGCAGAACCCGACGGCCGACACCACCGGCTCGATCACGATGGCCGTGCTGTGGATCGTGCCGACGGCGCACTTCCTGGTGATGGACAGCCGCGCGGTCTGGCTGGCCGGGCGGCCCGCGCCGCAGGGCGTTCCACAGGCCGCGCCGGAGGGCGTTCCGCAGGCCGTCCCGCCGTACGCGGTGCCGAACGGCTCGCCGTACGCGGCGACCGCCCCGGGGTACGGGGTGCCTGGTCCGGGCCCTGTTCCCGTGCCCGCGCCCGCGCCCTTCGTCCGGCCCGCCGCGGCCCCGGCGCCCGAGACCGCCCACGACCTGCGCGAGCTGGGCGAGTTGCTGCGCCGCCAGGCCCGCGAGGACCAGCCGTGACCGCCACCCGGCTGATCGCCGACCGCTACCGGCTCACCGAGAAGATCGGCCACGGCGGCATGGGCCAGGTCTGGGCCGCCCGGGACGAGCGGCTGCACCGCCCGGTCGCGGTCAAGCTGCTCCGCCCCGAGCACCTGCTCCCCGGCGGCGGGCGCGGCGGCAGCAGTGGTGGCAGCGGTGGTGGCAATGGCGGCGAACGCCTGAGCCACGGCGACGAGTTGCGCCGCCGCTTCCTGCGCGAGTGCCGGGTCACCGCCGCGCTCGACCACCCCGGACTGGTCACCGTCTTCGACGCGGGAGAGGACGGGGGCGAGCTCTACCTCGTCATGCAGCGCGTCCCCGGGGTCAGCCTGGCGGACCTCATCGCCGAGGACGCCCCCTTCCCGATCGAGCGCGCGGTGGCCGTGGCCGCGCAGCTGTGCGCCGCGCTGGCCGCCGTCCACGCCATCCCGGTGGTCCACCGCGACCTCAAGCCGAGCAACGTCATGGTCCGCGAGGACGGCCGCACCGTCCTGCTGGACCTCGGCATCGCGACCGCCCTCGACACCGAGACCACCCGGCTCACCCTCACCGGCGTTCCCGTCGGCAGTCCCTCCTACATGGCCCCCGAACAGGCCCTCGCCGCCACCACCGACCCGCGCAGCGACCTCTACGCGCTCGGCTGTCTGCTGCACGAGATGCTCGCCGGTGAGGAACCGTTCCGGGCCCCCACCGCGCTCGGCGTCCTGCGCCGGCACGTCGACGAACCGCCTGTCCCGCTCCGGGAGTTGCGTCCCGAAGTGCCGCGGTCGCTGGAACGGCTGGTGCTCGACCTGCTCGCCAAGCAGCCCGCCGACCGTCCGGCCGACGCCCAGAGCGTGTACGCGCGGCTGCTCCCGTCGCTGCCGCCGGCCGCGGGCGCCCCGCAACCCCCCTACGCCCCGCTGCCCGACCCCGCCCGCCCGTTCCGCCACCCGCACCAGCCGCAGCCCGCCGCCGTGGCGGCGCCCCCGGTGGTCCGCTCGGAGCCGGGGCCCTTCCTGCTGCCTCCCGCCCCGCCCGCCTCCCCGCCCGCCTCCCCTCCTGCCTCCCCGCCCACCGCCCCGCCCGCCGTTCCCGCGGCGTCGGACCTCGGCGCGGAGTGCGCCCGGCTCTCCGACCTGGTCGACGCCGGCCGCCACTCCGAGGTCCTCGGCCTCGCCGCCCGCCTGCTGCCCCGGGCCGAGGCCGAACTCGGCGACGCCGCACCTCTGGTGCGCACCATCCGCACCATCTACGCCCGCACCCTCCTCCACGAGGGCCACCCCCAGCAGGCCCTCCCCGAGTACCGGCGCCTCGCCGCCACCGTCTCCACCGCCGATGGCGGCCCGTACGGTCCCCAGGGCCTCGACCACCGCTACCGCGCGGCCATCTGCCTCGACCGGCTCGGCCACGGCGCCGAGGCCCTCGCCGAGTACCGGGCCCTCCTCGCCGCCCACACCGCACGCCTGGAATCCGGCCTCGACACCGACCCCGAGCGCGGCTACGACCTCCGCGAGCGCATCGGCCTCCACCTCGTCGCCACCGGCGACTCCCGGAACGCCTGGCACTGGCTGCTCTCCCTCCTCCTCGACCGCGAACGCCGCGACGGCCCCCACCACCCCGCCGTCCGCCGCATCCGCCAGTCCCTCTCCACTC
>NZ_JBHUAF010000242.1:0-12932 GCF_042789895.1 Kitasatospora sp. NPDC056783 | reverse complement strand
GGCCCATGCTCCGGTCCGGGCGCGGCCGAAGCCTCGGCCGTGCCGTTCTCGCCGTCCGTTCGGTTCGTCGCTGCCAGGTCGTCCACGAGCACGAGCCTAGCCGGAGACGACGTTCCATCCGGTGTCGGTGCTCGTGTCACCGGATGACCCCTCCGCACCCGGTACCACGAAGACCTCCTCCGATTCGAACGCGTTCAAAAGCTGAGCAGCACTGTAGACGCTTCGGTTGAACATGTTCAACTCCATCTCTGTGGGAGGCTGGTCACATGATCAGTTCAGGGCAGACCGTCATTCGACGCGGCGGCGTGCAGGACGCCGGGTCCATCGCCGAACTGCACGCCCACAGCTGGCGCACCACCTACCGGGGCATCGTCCCGGAGGAGGCCTTGGGCGACGGGATGGTCGCCCAGCGCCGTGAGCTGTGGAGTCTGCGCCTGGTCGTCGACTACGGGGAGCCGGAGAACACGCCGGAGCTCCTGGTAGCCGAACGGGCCGGTGAGGTGGTCGGGTTCATCTACCTCGTCCCGCAGCCGGACGGCGGGGTGCTGATCGACAACCTGCACGTGCGCCCCGGCCTGACCGGTGGCGGCATCGGTCGCGAGCTGCTGGCGGCGGCCCGCGCCCATGTCGCCGAGCGGCACCCCGGGGCCGGACTCTCCCTGGAGGTGCTGCGGGACAACACCCGCGCGATCGCCTTCTACGAGCGCGAGGGCGCCGAGCGGGTCCGGGCGCAGGAGGGGGAGTTCCCCGGTGGATTCCTGCTGCCCGAGTACGTGTACGCCTGGCCGGCCGGGCGGGTTGCCGTCGGAGCCGACCTGCCGGAGTCGACGGATCGGCAGGAGGCGGGCAGGGGCCGGTAGGAGGTCGGTGGAAGGAAGGCCCGAGGGCGGTCCGGCCCGGTCGGGCCCCTCGGATCGGTCGGGCCGGACGGGTCAGCCGAAGTCGTAGACGGTCACCGGGACACCCCGGGCCGCCAGCCTGGCCGTGATCAGCGGCTCGATCTCCTCCCAGCGCCCGCCCGCCAGGCCGCAGCCGATCCGCGGCATGTGGACGGAGGCGCCGAGCCGCAGCGCGTGCTCACCGAGCGTGGCCAGTCCGGTGTCGATCGCCTCGTACCGCACCGGCACCCCGCTGGAGCGCCCGGTGCGGATACCGCGCTGGCCGACCAGGTTGGCCACCCAGGTGTGCGGATCGACCGGCACCAACTGGACGGCGCCGAGGGCGAAGTCGTTCTTCGCCCGCTCCCGGTGCCAGCGCCGGTACGCGGCCTCGGGCTCGGGCCAGCGTCTGGAGAGCGCGAGCACGAAGCCCTTGCCCCAGCCGCCGAGGTCGTTGCAGACGTGCACGATCACCTTCACGCCCGTGCCCTGGGGCGTGGTGGCATCGCCTTGGACGTAGGTGATTTCCTCCATGCCTCGACGTTAGAGGGTGGGACTGACAATCGGCTCGCCAATTTCCGCCGGCCCGTTCACAGTCCCGTCCACCGGCCCTCCCATCGGACCTCCCACCAGCCCGTTCGCCTCCTCGCCCGCCGGCGGCTCCACCCGCGTCCCGTGCCCCGCCAGGTGCCGCCGCCCCGCCAGCGCGATCAGCAGCGCCAGCCCGGCGGCCGAGGCGGGCAGCGCGTAGCCGGTCCCCGGCGCGGCGTGCTCGGCGACCGTCCCGGCGAGCGCCGCCCCGGCCGAGATGCCGACCACGATGCCGGACACCGCCATCGCCATCCCCTCGTTGAACTGCCGCCGCGGCAGCAGCGCCTGGACCAGCGTCATCCCGGTCACCATGGTCGGCGCGGTGGCGGTGCCGGCCGTGAACAGCACCGCTCCGAGCACCCCGAGCCCGGCCCCGCCCAGCCCGGCGGCGAGCGGCAGCAGCAGCACCGAGGCCATCGCCGTGGCGCAGAGCAGGAAGCGGGTTCCGGGCGCCCGGCGCGGCGTCAGCAGGCCGAACAGCAGCCCGGCCACGCAGGATCCGCCCGCGACCAGGGCCAGCAGCAGGCCGGCGGAGGCCTTGTGGCCGAGCGCGTCGGCGTACGCCACAGTGGTGATCTCGGTGGCGCCGAAGACCATGCCGGTCGCCAGGAAGGTCAGCACCAGCACCCGCAGCCCGGGCTCCCGCAGCGGGGAGCCGTGCCGCCGCTCGGCGGATTCCCGGACGGGCGGCGGCGGTTCGGTGCGCCGCTGGGCGGCGAACAGCAGGGCGCCGACGGTGCCGAGGACACCGGTGGCGAGCAGGCCGGCCTCCGGGGCGAGCGTGGTGCAGAGCAGCATCGCGAGCACCGGCCCGGCCATGAAGCAGAGTTCGTCCAGCGCCTGCTCGAAGGAGTTGGCCAGGTGCCGGGCGGCCGGGTCGTCCCGGTGCAGGTGCGCCCAGCGGGAGCGGGCCATGCCGCCGAGGTTGGGCATGGCCGAGCAGGCCGCGGAGCAGAGGAAGAGCGCCCAGCCGGGTGCGCCGAGGTGGACGCAGAGCAGCAGGGCGGCCATCGGGACGGCGCTGTACAGCGCGGCCGGTACCGTCACCCGGGCCTGCCCGTACCGGTCGACCAGCCGTCCGATCAGCGGCATCCCGATCGCGCCGGTGACCAGTCCGACCGCCGAGACCGCCCCGGCCAGCCCGTACGAGCCGCGCCGCTCGGAGAGCAGCACCACGAGCGAGACGCCGTACATCGACAGTGCCAGCCGGCCGATCAGACCGGCCAGGGTGAAGGCGACGGCGCCGGGGGCCGCGAACAGCCGGCGGTAGGAGGTGAGGAGGGCGCGCGGGGGCATCGGGCTCCTGTGAGCAGGGCGTAAGGGGGTGTGCCCCCAGCCTGGTGCCGTCGGCCGGGGGCCGTCCAACACCTGGTTCGCCACACTCACAACACACTGTTGTTAATCTGCCGCCCATGCCCCGTGACCTGCACCCCCGCCTGCTCCGCGGCTTCGTCGCGACCGCCGAGACCCTGCACTTCGGCCGGGCCGCCGAGCGGCTGCACATCGCCCAGCAGGCACTCAGCCGGGACGTCCGGTCGCTGGAGGGGCTGCTCGGTGACGCGCTGTTCACCCGCACCACCCGCAGCGTCGAACTCACCCCGGCCGGGCGGCGGTTGCTGCCCCGGGCGCGGAGGTTCCTGGCGCTGCACGACGAGATCCTCGCCGAGGCCGCGACCGGCGCCGGGGCCGTCGCCCGGCCACTGCTGGTCGACCTCAACAGCGACGTCACCGGTCCGGACTTCACCCCCGGCCGGGTGCTCGAACGGGCCCGCGCCACCTGGCCGGAGGGCGAGCTGCTGGCCCGCTTCCACGGCGGACTGGCCGCGGCCACCGCCGAACTGCTGGCCCACCGGCTGGACGCCTCGTTCGGCCGATTCGCCGGGCTCACCGCCCCGCTGCGCGGCCAACTCGCCCAGCTGCCCGTCCGGTTGGTGCCGATCGCGGTGATGATGGCGGACACCCACCCGCTCGCCGGCCGCGCCGTCCTGCGCCCGGCCGAGCTGGCCGGCCACCCCGTCGACGTCTGCGCGGGCAACCCGGCCACCACCGAGTGGGCCGACCTGGGTGCCCGGCTGCTGCGCGAGCACGGCCTGACGGCGGCCGCACCGCACGTGCCGCCGGTGGGCGTGGACGAGGCCGCCCGCTACCTGGCCCGGCACGGCGATCCGATGCTGACCACGGTCGGCGGGCCGCGGATCCCGGGGACGGTGACCGTCCCGCTGGTGGAGCCGGTGCCGCTGAGCCTGGTCAGTCTGGTGCACCGGCCCGGTGAGCGTCATCCGGGGCTGCGGGCGCTGGCCGGGGCGGTGGGTGCGCTCGGTGCGGCCGAGGGCTGGCTGCGCCGCCCGCCGGGCAGCTGGCTGCCCTCGGCGGACGCGGCGCTGTTGCCGTAGGCGGACGCGGCGCTGCTGCCCTCGGCCGACGCGGTACTGATGCCGTTGGGCGGACGCGGCACTGCTGCCGCAGGAGTCGCGACGGCAGCCGGAACCGCCCCTGCCCCGGGGGGTCGGGCAGGGGCGGTGCTCGCGGGGACGGACTCAGCCGGCCTTGACGGCGGAGATGTCGAAGTTGAGCTTGACCTTCTCGCCGATCAGCACGCCGCCGGTCTCCAGCGCCGCGTTGTAGGTCAGGCCGAACTCGGTGCGGTCGACGACGGCCTTGCCCTCGAAGCCGACCCGGTTGGCGCCGTACGCGTCGGTGGCGCTGCCGGTGTACTCCAGGTCCAGCACGACCGGGCGGGTGATGCCCTTGATCGTGAGGTCGCCGGTCATCCGGTACGAGTCGCCGTGGACCAGCTCGGCGGAGGTGCTGCGGAAGCGGATCTCCGGGTGGGCGTCGATGGCGAAGAAGTCGCCGGTGCGCAGGTGCTCGTCACGCTGGGCCTGGTTGGTGTCGACGCTCGCGACCTTGATCACCAGCTCCGCCGAGGAGTTGTGCGGGTGGGTCCCATCCAGGTGCAGCTTGCCGTCGTACTCGGTGAAGCGGCCCTTGACGTTGGTGACCATCGCGTGGCGGACCGAGAAGCCGATCTCGCTGTGGGTGCTGTCGATGGCCCAGTCGCCGGTCAGGTGGGCGAGGTCCGGTCCGGCCGGGGTCGGGGCGACGGTCGCGGCGGGGGCGGTGACGGTCTTGGTGCGGTTGAACAGGCCCATGGCTTCCTCCTTGGTTCGAAGCCAGTTGTTTAGGCTTCAACTTGTTGGCTCCAGCGTAGGACAACTTCGTTCAACTTTCAACCACAACTTTCCGGCTTCCCCCGAACGGCTCAGCGGACCAGCCCTGTCGGCCCTCCCGGCTAGGCTGCGAAGGACGGTTCCACCCCGCCCGGAAGGCCCCCCGATGTTCGTCCTGCACGCGCTCTGGCGGGCGGACGGGCGGCTGGCGCTCTGGGCCGAGGACGCCCGCGCCCACCCCGGCGCCGCCGAACCACGCCCCGACCGGCCCGCCCCGCGCGCCCACCCCTACGCCTGCCCGGCCGGCGAGCTGGCCGCCGTGCTCGGCGGCATCGGCCCGGGCCTCGGCTGGCTCGCCGGCCAGGCCCCCGAACGCTGGGCCACCCTGCTGCTGCCCACCGTCGGCACCGTCCCCGCGCCCTCGCCCGACCTTCCGGTCACCCCGCCGCGCGGCGCCGCCGTCCTCACCCCCTGGCGGGTGCCGGCCCTGCTCTTCGACGCCGCGGCCGCCGCCCAGCTGCTCGGCGAGATCTTCGACCCGGTCTGGGCCGTCACCAGCGCCGACCTGCCCGACACCGGACGGGTCGAGGTGGTCCACGGCCCCTCGCTGCGCTGGCTCACCGCGGTGCACGACCTCGCCTGGCGCACGGTCGGCCGGGGCCGGGTGCTGCCGCTGCCGGTCCTGGCGGACGGGCGGCCGCAGGCCCGGTGGCGGCCCGACCTCACCCCGGCCGGGCGCCGCGAGGCCGCCGCCCTGGCGGCCGGCTGCCCGCCCGTCCTGCTGGGGGAGTGGCCGCACGGAGCGGGCAGCGGGGAACAGTCGCACGGCCCCGGTGGGGAGCAGCCGCACGGCCCCGGCGGTGCGGAGGCGCTGCTGGGTGCCGCACTGGGTGCGCTGGTGGACGCCGAGGCCCGCGCCGCCCTCGCCGACACCCCCTTCCCGGCGCCGGGCGAGGCCGTCGTCGAGCGCTGGCTGCACGCCCTCACCACCCCCGACGGCCGGCTCGACGGCGCCCCGCCGGAGGAGTTCGCCGACCTGCGCGACCGGCTCGGCGCCTGGTACGCGGCCGCCGAGCCCGTCGATCCGGCGCTACGCCTCTGCTTCCGTCTGGTCGAGCCGCTCGGCCCCGACCCGGACGACCCCGAGGGCAGCCCCTCCGACGACGCCTGGCAGCTGGAGTTCCTGCTCCAGGCCGTGGACGAACCCTCGCTGCTGGTCCGCGCAGTCGACCTGCACGAGGGCGGCGCCGCCCACGCCGCGCTCGCCCGCAAGGCCGCCGACCCGGTCGAGGTCCTGGTCGCCGAACTCGCCCGCGCCGCCCACCGCTGGCCCGCCCTGGACGGGCTGCGCCACCGCTCCCGCCCGTCCGCGCTGCCGCTCGACCGGGCCGGCGCCCTGGACTTCCTGCGCACCGCCGCGCCCGCCCTCGCCGAGGGCGGCTTCGGGGTGCTGCTGCCCGCCTGGTGGCGCCGCCGCCCCCGGCTCGGGCTCGCGCTGCGCGCCACCACCCCGCCCGCGCCGGGCTCGCTCGCCGTCACCAGCCAGGTGGACCGGGACGCCGTGGTCGCCTTCCGCTGGCAGGCCGCGCTGGACCCGGAAGGGGCGCCGCTCACCGACCAGGAGCTGGCCGAACTCGCCGCCGCCAAGCAGGGGTTGGTACGGGTTCGCGGCACCTGGCTGGAGGCCGACCCGGCGCAGATCGCCGCCGCGCTCGCCGTCCTCGCCGACCGGCGCGACGGCGTGCTCGCCGCCTCCGAGCTGCTGCGGCTCGCCCTCGATCCGGAGCCGACGGCCGCCGGGCTGCCCGTCACCTCGGTGCAGGCGCGGGGCCCGCTCGGCGACCTGCTCGCCGGGCGGGCCGGCGCCGCCCCGGCGCCACGGCTGCCGGAGGACTTCCGGGCCGTGCTGCGCCCGTACCAGGAACGCGGGCTGGCCTGGCTGTGGACCATGGCCGGGCTCGGCCTCGGCGCCGTGCTGGCCGACGACATGGGTCTCGGCAAGACCGTCCAGACCCTCGCCCTGCTGGCGGCGGAGAAGGCCGCCGCGCAGTCCTCCCCGCAAGCCGCGGGGCAGTCCTCCGCGCGAGCCGCTGAGCGGGCCACCACGCAAGCCGCACCCGGCCCCACCCTGCTGGTCTGCCCGATGTCCCTGGTCGGCAACTGGCAGCGCGAGGCCGAACGCTTCGCCCCCGGCCTGCGCCGCCACGTCCACCACGGCGCCGGCCGCCTCGGCGCGGAGCGACTCGCCGAAGCCGTACGGGGCGTGGACCTCGTCATCACCACCTACGGCCTGGTCCAGCGCGACCACGCCGCGCTGCGGGCGATCCGCTGGCGCCGGGTGGTCGCCGACGAGGCCCAGCACATCAAGAACACCGGCACCGCGCAGTCCCGGGCGGTCCGCTCGCTGCCCGTCACCCGCCACCGGATCGCGCTCACCGGCACCCCGGTGGAGAACCGGCTCTCCGAGCTGCACGCCGTCCTGGACTTCGCCAATCCCGGCCTGCTCGGCCCGGCCGAGCGCTTCAAGGAGCGCTACGCGATCCCGGTCGAGCTGCACCGCAGCCCCGAGCGCACCGCCGAACTCCGGCGCCGCACCGCCCCGTTCGTGCTGCGCCGGGTCAAGTCCGACCCGGCGGTGGCGGCCGAACTGCCCGCCAAGCAGGAGATGACGGTGTGGTGCAACCTCACCGCCGAGCAGGCGGGCCTCTACCAGGCCGTGGTCACCGACCTGTTGCGGCGGGTCGAGGGCATCCGGGGTGTGGAGCGGCGCGGCACGGTACTGGCCTCGATCGGCAAGCTCAAGCAGGTCTGCAACCACCCGGCCCAACTGCTGCACGACGGCTCGGCGGTGGGCGGCCGCTCGGGCAAGGTCGCCCGGCTGGCCGAGCTGCTGGAGGAGTCGCTGGCCGAGGGGGACCGGACGCTGGTCTTCACCCAGTACGCCGAGTTCGGCGCGATGCTCCGCCCGTACCTGGAGCGCCGGCTCGGGGAGGAGGTGCTGTACCTGCACGGCGGCCTGTCCCGGGCGCGCCGCGACGAGCTGGTCGATCGCTTCCAATCCCCGGACGGGCCGAGGGTGTTCCTGCTCTCGCTGCGGGCCGGCGGTACCGGCCTCAACCTGACCGCCGCCAACCAGGTGATCCACCTGGACCGCTGGTGGAACCCGGCGGTGGAGGAGCAGGCCACCGACCGGGCCTTCCGGATCGGCCAGCGCCGCGACGTCCAGGTCCGCCGACTGGTCTGCGTCGGTACCGTCGAGGAGCGGATCGACGAACTCCTCGCCGCCAAACGCTCGTTGGCCGAGACGGTGGTGGGGGAGGGGGAGCACTGGCTCACCGACCTGCCGGTCGAGGCACTGCGCGAACTGGTCGCCCTCACCAGGGAGGACGCCGTGGCCGAGGACGACGCCGTGGCCGAGGACGACGCCGAGGCCGAGGGCGACGTCGAGGCCGAGGACGACGCCACAGCCGAGGAGGAATCGTGACCGGACAACCCGCACCCGCGGTGAACGTCGCCGCCTACTGGCGCGGCGACTTCACCCTGCACCCCGCCCCGCCCCGGGAGGACGACCAGGACGAGCCCTCGCTGCGCCGCCTCGGCCGCGCGGGCATCACCGCGTACGGCCGTGACCTCGCCACCGTGCTCGACCCCGCGTACCGGGCCTTCCGTTCGTGATCCCCTTCCGTTCGTGATCCCCTACCGTGCGGTAGCGTCCCGGGCGTGACCGACACGTCTGACAGCCGCCTCGCCGACTTCGAGCAGCACCAGCGGATGGTCTTCGGCATCGCCTACCGGATGCTCGGCAGCGTCGCCGACGCCGAGGACCTCGTCCAGGACACCTGGCTGCGCTGGAGCGGGGTCACCGGCCCGGTCGCCAGCCCCGGCGGCTTCCTGGCCCGTACGGTCACCAACCTCGCGCTCAACAAGCTGGACTCGGCCGCCGTCCGCCGCGAGTCCTACGTCGGCCCCTGGCTGCCCGAGCCGCTGGTCGCCGAGCCGGACGCGACCGACGGCGTCGAGCGGGCCGAGACCGTCTCGGTCGCCCTGCTGGTGGTGCTGGAGAGCCTGTCTCCGCTGGAGCGGGCGGTGTTCGTGCTCAAGGAGGCCTTCGGCTTCTCCTACCAGGAGATCGCCGAGGCCCTGGACCGCACCGAGGCCGCCTGCCGCCAGGTCGGCAGCCGGGCCCGGGCGCACGTGCGCGCCCGCCGGCCCCGCTACGACGCCCCGCCCGAGCTGCGCCGCCGCGCCACCGACGAGTTCTTGGCGGCCTGCGTCGGCGGCGACCTCAACCGGATGCTCGAACTGCTCGCCCCCGACGTCACCGGCTGGACCGACGGCGGCGGCGTGATCAGCGCCGCGCGGCGACCGGTCACCGGCGCCGAGAACCTCGCCCGCTTCGTCCTCGGGGTGCTCGGCCGGCTCGGCGAGGGCGCCGCCGCCCGGCCGGTCCTGGTCAACGGTGACCCGGGGGCGCTGATCACCGTGAACGGCGAGGTCGACTCCGTCCTGGTGTTCGAGTTCGCCGAGCAGCCTGACGGCACCGCGCGGATCTCCGAGATCCGCGCCGTCCGCAACCCGCGGAAGCTGGGCCACCTCACCGACCGCTCCGCTTGACCCTCGACCAGGTCGAGACCGCAGAGTCACCGCCATGGAGAGCGAGCTGCACAGCATCGGCGAGCTGGCCCGCGCCAGTGGCCTGGGCGTCGGCACCCTGCGCTACTACGACGGCGCCGGGGTGCTCGTCCCCGCCTGGGTCGACCCGCAGACCGGCTACCGCTGGTACCGGCCCGGCCAGCTCGCCGACGCCCGTCTGCTGGTCCGGCTGCGCCGGGTCGGCCTGCCGCTGCCGGCCGTCCGCGCCGTCCTCGGCGCCGAACCCGGCGGCGGCGAGGCCCGACGGGTGCTCGACGCGCACCTGCGCCGACTGGAGGACGGCCTCGCCGACGCCCGTCGCGAGCTCTCCCTGATCCACGCGATGATCGACCAGAGGGAGCAGCCGATGACCACCACCCCCGCCGAACTGCGGCTCACCGTCCGGGCCGAGGGCCTCGCCGCCGCCCTGGACGCGGTCCGCTTCGCGGTCGGCGACGACCCCGAGCCGCCCTCGCTCGCCGGGGTGCTCTTCGAGCCGGACGGCCCGGTGCTGCGCCTGGTCGCCACCGACCGCTACCGGATGGCCCTCGCCGAGGTGCCCGCCGTCGCCGCGGACCCAACCGACCCGGCGTCCCCGGCGTCCCCGGCCGACCCAACCGACCCGCCGGCGGCCGGCACCATCGTCCCGACCGCACTGGTGGACGCGCTGCGCGCGCTGCTCGGCGCGGGAGCCTCCGCGGTGGTGCTCACCCTGGGCGGCGGGCTGGTCCGCGCTGACCTCGGCGGGCACCGGATCGAGGGCGCCGCCCTGGACTTCGACTACCCCGACCACCGCGCCCTCACCAGGCTCGAACCGGAGCACCGGATCATCCTCTCCGCCGCCGAGCTGCGCGCCGCCGTGGAGACCGGCGCCACCCGCACCCTGCCCTCCGGCCCGGACGGCGCCGACTGCGAGGTCACCGTCCTGACCCTGACCGGGGACGGCCGCCTGACCGTCGCCGACGACCCGGCCCCCGAGGGCTACCGACTGGCCGTCAACCGGGACTTCCTGCTCGACGCCCTCGACGCGGGGCGGCCCGGCGCGCCCGGGCAGCTGCTCCTCGAACTCGGCGGCCCGATCGCCCCGCTGGCCGTCCGCACCCCCGGCCGCACGGGCACCTTCTCCGTCCTGATGCCGGTCCGGCTGCCCTGAGTCCTCGGGCCCGCCGAAATCCGGTCGACAGGGCCGTCGGGGGCTCTGCGATCATCGCCGGATGAGCCCGCACACCGCTCCCCCCGCCGTCGAGGTCCACGTCCCCGTTCCCGGCGGCGACCGGTTGTGGGCGGAGCGCCGCGGCTCCGGCAGCCCGTTGGTGCTGCTGCACGGCTCCGGCACGGACTCCCGGCTCTGGGACGCCGTCGCCCCGGCCCTCGCCCGGCACCACGACGTGATCCGCTACGACGCCCGCGGCCTCGGCCGATCCAGCGGGCCGAAGCAGCCCTTCGACGACGTCGCGGACCTGACCGCGGTGCTGGACCACTTCGGGCTGGGCAGCGCCGCGCTGGTCGGCCTGAGCATGGGCGGCGAGACGGCGCTGGACTTCGCCCTGGCCCACCCCGGCCGGGTCGCCGCGCTCGGTCTGGTCGGCGCCTCGGTCAGCGGCCACGACTGGCCGCCGTCCCCGGAGACCGCCGCCTACGCCGAGGCCCGGCGGCGCGGCGACGCGGCGGCGCTGGCCGAGCTGGAACTCTCCGTCTGGGCCGCGATGGGCCGCGACGCGCCGGGCGGCGAGCTGATCGCGACGATGGTCGAGGAGAACTCCGCCCGCCGGATCGTCAGCGAGCACCACCTCGCGGGCGGCGCCCCGGCCCGGGCGGCCGAGCCGCTGCTCGGCACGGTCACCGCGCCCACCCTGGTCGTCCACGGCGACCGCGACCACCCGGAGATCGCGGCGATCGCGCGGCGGCTCGCCGCCGACATCCCGGGTGCCCGCGGCCACCTCGTCCAGGGCGCCGACCACTACCTTCCGCTGCGCACCCCCGATCGGCTCACCGACCTCCTCCTCACCCACCTGGCCTAGGGCGTCCGCGGGCCGGCACCCCCGGCTCCGGCCCCGGCCCCGGCTCCGGCCCCGCGACGCCCGCCCGTCCCCAGGACCCGGGCCCCCGGGCCCTGGAAACGCCCACCTCGCCCGTTTGCTGCCGCTAGCACTCTGCTTGCATTTGCAAGCAGGGTGCTGCAGGCTGGCCGCATGGCCTCACTGAACGTCGGCTCGCTCGGCGAGTACATCCGCGAGCAGCGCCGCAACGCCCAGTACTCGCTGCGGCAGCTGGCGGAGGCCGCCGGCGTGTCCAACCCGTACCTCAGCCAGATCGAGCGCGGGCTGCGCAAGCCGAGCGCGGAGATCCTCCAGCAGATCGCGAAGGCGCTGCGGATCTCGGCGGAGACGCTGTACGTCCAGGCCGGGATCCTGGAGGAGCGGCGGGGCGAGGGCCTGGAGCTGCGGGCCTCGATCCTGGCTGATCCACTGATCAACGAGCGGCAGAAGCAGGCGCTGCTCGCGGTCTACGACGCCTTCCTCAAGGAGAACGCCGCGTCGGCCCCCCGGCCGGCGACCGACGGCCCAGCCACCCAGCACACGCACCGGGAGGACCGGTAACCATGCCCATCACCGACGAGATCAAGAAGACCCTCACCGACCCGACCCCGCTGTACGCCCTGGCGGGCGCCGGCGACCTCGCGTACGAGAAGCTGCGCGAGGTGCCGGGCAAGGTCGAGGCGCTGGCGGCGGACCGCAAGGGCGCCCAGGAGAAGGCCGCCGCCAAGCTCCAGGAGGCGCAGTCGCTGCTGACCGGGGCGCAGGCCAAGGTCGCCGACACCGTCACCACCCTGCCGACCGACCTCAAGACGCTGCAGGAGCGGGCCCAGGGCTTCGCCCTCCAGCAGGTGGCCCGCGCGGTCGAGCTGGCGGTGAAGGCCAAGGAGACGTACGACGAGCTGGCCGAGCGCGGCAAGGTCGTGGCGGACAAGGCCCGTCCGGGTGACCAGGAGGAGGCCGCGCGGACCGAACTGGCCGTGGAGACAGTCGAGTTCGAGCCGGTGGCCGACGCCGAGCCGGTGGTCGAGACCGAGCCGGTGGCCCGGCCCGCCGCGAAGAAGCCCGCCCGGTCCCGCAAGGACGCCACCGACGCCTCGGAGTGAGTCCGGGCCCCGGGCCGGGCCGGGGCACATCCGGTGACCACGGGACGTTGACCGGGTTGCGGGCGGCGGTCATGCCAGGATGGGCGGCGGTCGCAGCGTCGGAACAGAGAGCAGAGGAGATCGAAATGGTCGGAGTGTTGCAGATTCTGGCCTTTTCCTATCTGAATCCGATCTGGTGGGCGACGGTCGCCATCCTCGCCTACAAGCTGTTCGCCCTGGCCGACGCGGTGACCCGCCGCGAGGACGCCTACCGGGCGGCCGACAAGAAGACCAAGGGTTTCTGGGTGGCGATCCTGGCGATCTCCTTCGGCTGGGACTTCCTGTTCGGGGTGAACTTCTTCACCGGCATCGGCACCCTGGCCGGCCTGGTCGCCTCGATCGTCTACGTGGTGGACGTCCGCCCGGCGATCCGGGCGCTGACCGGAGGCGGCGGCCGGGGCGGCCGGAGCAACACCGGCCCGTACGGCCCCTGGTAGGTCGGGCAGCGGACAACACGGCGGCCCGGGCAGGGAGTTCACC
>NZ_JBHUAF010000241.1:0-12933 GCF_042789895.1 Kitasatospora sp. NPDC056783 | reverse complement strand
CTCCTGCGCAGGAAGTCGCCAGGGCCGACTTCCTGCGCTTACGGGTGGGTTGCGCGGGTGCGGCAGTGGGTGAGGGCGTAGGTGATGCGGTGGTCGGAGGGGAGGGTGGTGGCGAGGAGTTCGCCGGCGGTGACGAGGGCGGTCCAGTAGCGGGCCGGGTCGCCGGTGCGGGGCATGGGGCGGGCCGCGACGAGGGAGAGGTAGGCGGTGATGAGGTTGCCCGTGGTGAACCAGCGTTGGAGGCCGTGCCGGTGACCGGGCCGGATGCCGCCCATGGCGTCGACGGCGGTCAGGAAATGGGCGACGACGGCCCGTTCGGTGGGAGTGAGGTCCTTGGGGACGTCGAAGATGCCCAGGGCTTCGAGGACTTCGCCGGTGTCGGCCTCGGAGTCCGGGCGCGGGTTGGTGAGCAGCGCGCCGTGGCACTCACCGAGGCGGCGGGCGGTCTCGGCGGGCGGGATGTCGAGGGCGAGGCAGACGGCCTCGGCGCAGGGGAAGGGCGGGTGGCCGAGGCGGGCGAGGAGGGCGTAGGTCGCGGCCGGGGTGGCACCACGGGAGAGGGTGTGTCGGGCGAGGGTGACGAGGTGCACGAGGTTGGCCCTTCAAGCGGTGACGGGGGCGACGAGGACCCAGACGAACTTGCCGATGCCGCAGGGGTGGGAGACGCAGCCCCAGCGTTCGGCGAGTTCGTTGACGAGGTGGAGCCCGCGCCCGTGCTCGTCGTCGGGAGCGGCGCTCCGGAGGGACGGGTGGATGGCGCAGGCATCGTGGACCTCCAGCCGGAGGCGGGAGTTGACGAGCTTGAAGCGGATCTCGATGTGCTGGTCGCCGGTCGCGTCGGGGTGCTGAACGGCGTTGGCGAACAACTCGCCCAGCAGTAGCTCGGCAGTATCGCGATAGCGCTCCCCGGAGGGCAGCCCGGAGAGATAGGCCCGGAGCAAGTACCGGGCCAGGGGCGTGGATTCAGTCCGCGAATCGAGGCGCGCGACGAAGACCCGGGGATGACGAGAAGTGATCACGGAGGCACCTCGAAGGGACGGAGCAGGTGGTCATGAACCTCTCCGATCGAGTCAGCGCTGCCCGCCCGGACGGGGACGAGCAGCTGTGAGGGAACCCGGCCCGGCATGACCCACCTCCAACGGGCCGGGAGTGCGTGGCCGCCCGGGAAGTAGGCCGGGCCAGGGATAGCTACATCCAGTGAACGGTCCGGGAGTTGCCAGAAACCAGAGCAGAAGGTGAGCATTTGTCAGGCATAATCAACGCACTGTGCAGCCTGACCTGGGTCCTTCGATTCGAGCGGGGGCGGCCGTGGCTCCGAGAAGGAAGCGTTTCGCGAAGCGTCGCAAGACGCTGGGCTACAGTCAGGAGGGGTTCGCCAACGAGCTGGGAGTGGCAGTCTCCACGGTGGCCCGCTGGGAGGCCGGCAAGACCGACCCTCAGGGGTACCTGCACCCCAAGATGGCAAAGATCCTCAAGGTCACCCCTGAAGGGCTGGCAGACCTCCTCACGCCAGAGGTGCCAGCCCCTGACCGCTCGACGACCTACGCCACCACCCCACCTCTTGGCGATACTGACGACATGAAGCGCCGCGATGTCCTGAGTCTGCTCGCCGTGACCGGTGCGCTTATTGCCGTGCCAAGTTCCGACAAACCATCGCCCCGGTCCGGAGTGGCTGCGTCCCTGGCAGAAACCGGGCCGGAATTGAACTCGCACCTGTGGAAGGTGTTCAGCCTCTCCGACTCCAAGCAGGCCGTGTACCCGATGGTTCGGCACCAACTGGACCTTCTGGCCAAAGGGTTAGAGGAATGCCAGAGTGATGCCTCGCGGCAACAGCTCTGCGCGCTGGTGGGAGATCTGTATCAGCTCGCTGGTGAGATCTTCTTCGACGCCAATCGGTACACCGACGCGGCACACTGCTACACCCTGGCTGCCAGCGCCAGCAGGGAAGCAGGCGCTTTCGACCTGTGGGCTTGTGCACTGACCCGGCACGCCTTCGTAGAGCTCTACGAGCGTCGATTCGCCGTCGCGGCTCCGATACTGGCAGCGGCCGCTCAAGTCGCTGAAAGAGGAGACCGTCAGCTCTCCACTCGGCACTGGGTGGCGGCGGTCCAGGCAGAGGCACATGCAGGTCTCGGCAACCTTGATGCCACTGTGCGTGCGCTCGACAACGCTGAACAGGTACACGCTCTTGCCGGGCAGCTACACAATGGCGGCTGGCTTCGATTCGATGGTTCCCGCCTCGCCGAGGAGCGCGGAACCTGCTATCTCTCACTCGGCCGCCCAGATCTGGCAGAGCAAGCACTGACGGCCGCACTCTCACAGCAGCTCTCTCTACGCCGCAGGGGAGCGGTGCTCGCGGAGTTGGCAGCCCTGGGTGCTGAACGCCACGATCTTGACCAGGCGAGTCACTACACTCGCGCTGCTTTGCAGCTGGCGGGCCAAACCGGCTCGGGCTACATCGGCAGGAAGCTGGAAGGTGTCAAAAACCGCCTCGTCCCGCTCCTGGCCGATGGTCGAGCTTCAGCACTGCACCAGCAGATCTCGGCGCTTGACAGCGCCGCCTGACGAAGGAGCAATTCATGTCGCCTGACGGGCGGATCTTCCGCGAAGCGTGGATCGCGGGCGTGTCGACGCACTATCCGGGCGAGCCGAAGGCCGGCTATGTCGCCCCGTGGGAGGACACCCCCGAGTGGGAGCGCGAGTGTGCCGCCGCCGTCTTCGGCCAGGTCCGCGACTTCATCAGTGTGAGCGGCGGCAATACGTCCAAGCTCACCAGGGAGCAGAAAGGCCGCTTCGTCGCGACGTGTTGGATCGCCCAGATCCACAAGCACATCGAGAATCCGAAGCCGGGCTACGTTGCCGACTGGGCGGATCTGCCGCCGTGGCAGCAGGAGACCGATGCGGACATCTTTGAAGCGATCGAACGCGCCCATCCTTGAGCACCACGCCGAAGGCGGGGGCGTACTTGGTGCGGGGGCCTGAGCTTCACGCGCGAAGGGTTCGCACTCTTCGTAGTCGGTGTGCTACTTTCCGCATCATCAACAGAACATAGACGACCCCGGCGGTGGTGGAACACCCCGGGGTCCGGCACCGGGAGCAGAACCTCCAGATGCAGATTCATCGTAGCGCGCACACGCGCGCGTTCACCGTCCTTCCCAACGGCCTGTTGCAGGACCGCCGGCTCAGTTACACCGCTCGCGGGCTGCTCGGCGACCTCCTCTCCCGCCCGGACGGCTGGCGGGAGGACGGGCGGCAGATGGCGGACAGCAGTCCGCAGGGGCGGGGCGCCGTCCGGCGGGCCCTCAAGGAGCTGAAGGATGCCGGGTACTACCGGGTCGACAAGGTCCGGATGCCCGACGGGACGGTCCGGTCCGAGGCCCACGTCTTCGACGTCCCGCACCCCCGACCGGCTGTCCCCCGCCCGGACTCCGGTGGGCGAGGGGCCGGCGGCGCTGTCGCCCCTCCCGTAAAGGACCCGGGGCAAGAACCCACCCTCCCGGATGAACGGACGCGGGCGGCCGTGGCCACCCTGTTCCGGGTGATCCGCCCCGAACCCCGGCTGCGCCTCGGCGAGGCCGAGGCGCGGGCGCTGGCGCCGCTCGTCCTGGAGTGGCTGGAACGGGGAAGCGGCGAGGCCGAGTTGGCCCAGGCCCTGCTCCCCGGTCTGCCGCAGCCGATGCACTCCCCGGCGGCGATCCTCCGGGACCGGCTGCGGCGCAAGCTGCCGCCGGAACGCCCGGAGACCCCGCCCGCCTCCTACGCCGAGTGCGGCCGCTGCCACGATCCGGTGCCCCGGCCGGGCGTCTGCCGCGCCTGTGCGGGCCTGGGCACGAGAACCGTCGCCGTCGGCGCCGGAGCCCGGGCCACCCCTGGAGGCGTGGCCCGCGCCCGCGCGGCCCTGCGCGGGCCCGGACCACTCGGCGCGGCGCTCGGCGGCTGACCACCGGGGCAACGGCGTTCAGGAACGTGCCCGACCCCGACTCGTCAGCGCGTCAGGCGCACTTGATGTCGCGGTTCACCACGGCCATCCCGGCGACCTTGTCGCCGTCCACGGTGAACTCGTACTGCCAGCCCTGCTGTCCCTCGACCGGCATCACGTACTTGCCGCTCTTGGCCAGTTGGAGGCCCTTGGCGCCGTAGGCCTGCTGGAGCGCCTCCAGGGTGGTGCCGGCGCCGATGCCCTCGGCCGTCTTCGCCTCCGCCGGGGCGACCAGCTCGCGCAGGCCGGTGGCGGCGAAGGAGACCCGGCCGGTGGCCAGGAACGCCTTGTCCTTGGCCTCGCGGGCCACCCACATGTCCGCGATGGACTGGGTGGCGTCCGCCATCAGCTTGGCGGTGGCGGCCGAGTCCTTGGCCCCGGCGGCCGCGCCTGCGGCAGCCGCCGCCGCGTCCTTGGCGGAGGCGTTCGGCGGCAGGGTGCCCGCCGGGGCGGGCGTCTTGCCCTCGGCCGCGTCGGCCTTGGCGTTCAGGTCCTTGTAGCGGGCCTCGGTGGCCGCCTCGGCGGTCATCCGGGTCTGGTCCGGCGCCGGGCCGCCCTTGTAGACGAAGTCCGTGCAGCCGTCGAGCAGTGAGACCGGCACGCTCTCCAGCGCGCCGGTGGCCAGCCCGGCGTCCTTGGCCATCCCGGGCTTCAGGCCCCGGTACCCGGCCGCCGCGAAGGCCTCCGGGCCCTTCGACGCGGCGGCCGACGCGCTCGCCGAGGCCGGCGCCGACCCGGGCGCCGACGCCGGCGCACCGGTGGCGGCGGACGAACCGGACGTGCCGGACGAGCACGCCGCCGCTCCGGCGGCGAGCAGCACCACCGAGACGCCGATGCCCGCCGTGCGCATCGACCCGCGCTTCATCTTCATGCCATGACCCCCGAAATCCTCAGGAACAGTAGGTGTTGTGCTTGACGAGGGCGAGCCCGGCGACCTTGCCGTCGACCATGGTGAACTCGTAGAACCAGTCCGGCCCGCCGCCCTCGGCCGGGAGTTCGTACATGCCGCCCCTGATCGACTTGAGCTCCTTGCCCTCGAAGGCGCGCCTGAGCTCCTCCTCGGTGGAGCCGGCCCCGACGCCTTCGGCGGTGCGGGCGCCCGCCGGGGCCACCACTTCGCGCAGGCCTTCGGTGCCGAAGTTGACCCGGCCGGTGGCCAGGAAGGTCTGGTCGTGGTTCTTGCCGGCAGTCACGATGGCGTCCGTCTCCTTCACCAGCGCCTCGAACTCCTTGGCGCTCGCGGCCTCCTGGTTGAGCTGCTCCTGAGCCCGCTTGTTGTGCTCCAGCAGCTCCTGGAGCGAGGCCCCGGGAGCCAGGGTCTCGACCGGCTTCCGGTTCGCCCTGATCTCGCGCATCCTGGCCATCGCCTTGTCGGCCTTGTCGCCGGCCTCCTTCTCGGCGGCCATCCGGACCGGGTCCGGCGCCGGGCCACCCTTGTACGCGTAGTCGGTGCAGCCGTTGAGCAGCGAGACCGGCGCGCTCTCCAGGGCTCCGGAGGCGAGCGCCTCGTCCTTGGTCATCGAGAGCGTCAGCCCCCGGTAGCCGCCGGTGCCGAACGGCTGCGGCGGCGTACTGGCCGCGGCCTTCGCTCCGGCCTTCCGGTCGTCGGCTCCACCGTTCCCGCCGTTCCCGCCGCCCTCGCAGGCGGCCGCTCCGGCCACGACCAGAGCCGTCGTCAGGACGGCCCCCACCATGCGCGCGCCACGCGCCGTCCCCATCATCCGCACAGTCCCCACCATGATTTTCCCCATCATCGATCGCACACAGTAGCGAACGTGCGAGCACGATCCACAATCGTTTTCCACACGCGCGGAAGGGCCCGAGTCCGAGGAGGACACGGGCCCTTCGCGGGCGGGCTTGGCTCAGTGCGCGGGAGGCCGGGCCGCAAGGCTACGGGTGTAGTGGGCGGCCGCGAGCACCGAGGCCATCAGCTCGGAGTCGAGCACGGATGCGTCGGCCATCCGGTTCGCCGCCGCGTGGGAGGCGAGCAGCGTCTTGGTGACCCGCAGCGCGGCCTCGGGGCGGCGCGCGATCGGCCTGGTCCACTCGGCCACCGCGGCGTCCAGCTCCTGCTCGGGGACGACGCGCTGGAGGACGGCGAGTTCACGCGCCTCGACCGCGCCGACCGGACGGCCGGTGAGGATGATCTCCCGGACCCGGGCGGCGCCGACCTCGTTGATCAGCCGGGGCAGCAGACCGCCCCAGGCCACGGGCAGACCGAGAGTCAGCTCGGGCAGCCGGAAGACGGCGTTGTCGGCGCCGGCCCGCAGGTCGCAGGCGAGCGCCAGGGCGAAGCCGGCGCCGGTCGCCCGGCCCTGGACCCGGGCGACGGTCACGGCGCGGCTGGTGGTGAGGGCCTCGCAGACCTTGCGGGCCTTGTCCCCGTACCTCCGTATGCCGCCGCCGGTCGGGTCCTCGTCGAGGCCCGCGGCGAGTTCCTCGCGGTCGCCGCCGAGGCAGAAGTCCCGGCCGGCCCCGGACAGCACGATCACCCGCACGGTCGGGTCGGGTTCGGCGAGGACGGCGAGGAGTTCGTCCAGCATGGCCGTGGTGACGGCGTTCCCGGTGCCCGGGCTGTCCAGCTCGACGTGGAGCACCGGGCCGCGCTGCTCGGCGCGGATCGTCCGGGCCACAGCGGGCCGGGGAGCGAGCCCGGGAGCGGGCTCGGGGGCCACAGCGGGCTCGGGAGCGGGCCCGGAGGCCACAACGGGCCCGGGAGCGGCCTCGGGCTGGGTGTACCAGCCGCCGGGCGGCGTCGGGTGCGTCAGGTACGGCGGCTGCATCGCGGACCCGGTCGGCAGCACGGGCGGCATCGCGGACGCGGGGTACTGGGAGCCCTGAGGCGAGACGTTCATGCGGCCACTCTCAGGGACGTCACCCGGTGGAAGACCATCCGGGGTGCGTACTCGGGCAGGCCCGCCGCCCGCAGGGTCGGGAAGCGCTCCAGCAGCTGCCCCAGCAGGGCGCGCGCCTCCATCCTGGCCAGGCCCGCACCCAGGCAGTAGTGGGCGCCGCCGCCGAAGGTGAGGTGGTTGCCCCGGCGGAGCATGTCGAAGGTGTGCGGGTCCGGGTTGCGGCGGGGATCGCGGTTGGCGGCGCCGTACATCACGTGGACCATCGTGTCCTTGGGCAGGAACGTTCCGGCCAGCACGGTGTCCTCGCTCGCCACGCGGCTGTTGACGCGGATCGGCGGGTCGTAGCGCAGCGCCTCCTCGATCGCGTCGTCGATGTGCTCCGGGTGCTCCCGCAGCCACTCCCACCTGCCGGGCGAGCCGAGCAGCAGCCACACCAGCGAGGAGAGCAGCGTCGCCGTGGTCTCCAGCGAGGCGATGGTGACGAACATGGTGAGCTGGTAGACGACCCGGTCGGTGGCCTCGCGGTCGGACTCCAGCGCGTCCCAGGTGCGGATCCAGCGGGCGATCAGGTCGTCGCCGTCCTGGTCGCGGCGCTCCCGGACCAGGCGGGTGAAGTACTCGCGCAGGTCCATGGTGGCCTGCTCCGAGATCGCCAGCTGGCTCTTGGTGGGCAGCAGTTCCTGGGCGTGCACCTGGTTGTGGGTCATCGTCAGGATGTGCGGGTAGTCCTCCGGCGCGATGGACAGCCAGCGCCCGACGGTGTTGATCGGCAGCTGCTCGCTGACCACGGTGGCGAGGTCCGCCTCGCCGTCCGCCTGTATTCGCTCGGACAGCCGGTCGAGCAGCTCGGTGACGTCGGCCTCGATCCGCGGCCCCATCTCCCGGAGGGTGTTGCGGTCGAAGAGGTTCCCGAGGCTGCGCCGCTGCCGGGTGTGCTCGGGGGCGTTGAGCCTGGACAGGGTGCCGCTCATCTCCTGGGTGGCGACGGCCTCCCAGCGCTCCGTCCGGGTCTGCCGCGCCTGCCAGGCGAAGTCCGGGACGAGCCAGTTCCGGCCGCGCAGGACCTGGTCGCACGCGTCGTACCCGGTGACCAGGTACCCGCCCCAGGGCGCCGGGACGAGGTCGCCCAGTGCCCGCAGCCCGTCGTAGACCGGACGCGGATCGGCGAGCCCCTCGGCCGATCGCAGCCTCCGCAGCAGCGGAACCGCGGCTCGGCGGTCGACGCCTCCGTCGGGGATCTCCGGGTCCGCGGGGCGGGCTTCCAACATGGCGGTCACACGGGGCTCCTTGCGCGCGGGCGGTCAGTACGGCGGCGACCTACCCAGCAACAGCGCGCTCAAGCGTCGATCGGTGTTGCTCCCGTCACGTACCGCACCCAAAACGGAACCCGTTCACCGCTTTCCGGCAGAACGGAACCGGACGGTGCGTCGGATACCGACGACCCGCCCGGTCCGGGCCCGCAGCCCGCACCTGGCAGCCCGCCCCGGACCACGGGGACGGGCCGCGGTGCGCTCAGAGTCGGAAGACGTCCAGGAAGGAGCTCCACCACCCCTTCTTCTGCGGATGCTGCGGGTGCTGCGGGTGCTGCGGGTGCTGCGGGTGCTGCGGCGAGTGCTGCGGAGCCCGGGCGGCCGCGGAGGCGCCCCCCTGCGGGTACGCCTGGGCCTGCTCGGCGCCGCCCTGCGGCCAGCCGGACGCCCCGCCCGGGGCGGGGTCCGCGCTCACGGCCGGCGCCACGGTGCGGGCGGGCGCCGGGCTGAACCGCACCGGCAGCGCGACCAGACCGCGCTGGAACGGCCCCGGCCGCCATTCCGCGCGCTCCGCCGGCACCGCGAGGGTGATGTCCGGGAGCGCGTTGAGCAGGCACTCGATCGCGCTCAGGGCGATCAGCTGCGCCGGGGACTTGGCCGGGCAGGCGTGCGGGCCCGCGCCCCAGGCCAGGTGGGCCCCCTTGCTGAGGGTCAGCCGGGCGTCGGTCAGCGCCGGGTCGCTGTTGGCGGCGGCGAAGCTGATCACCACCGGGCTGCCCGCGTCCATCGGGACGCCGCCCACGTTGAGGTCCTGCATCGGGTAGTGCGTCGCGTAGTTGGCGATCGGCGGGTTGTTCCAGAGCACGTCGTCGAGGGCGTCCTCGATCCGCAGTCCGGAGCCGCCCTCGCCGGACAGCAGGAGGAGCAGCGCGTTGCCGATCAGGTTGCGCTCGGGCTCGACACCGGCGCCCATCAGCATGACCAGCTGGTCCTTGAGTTCCTCGTCCCGCAGCCCGGCCGGGTGCTGGATGAGCCAGGAGGTGATGTCGTCGCCCGGCTGGCGGCGCTTGAGCGCGACCAGGTCCATCAGACAGGAGGTCAGCTCCTCGTTGGCCTGGATCACGTCGAGGCCGTCGAAGAGCGCGGACATGCTGCGCGTCAGCCGGTCGCCGATGTCGGCCGGGCAGCCGAACAGCTGGTTGAACAGCAGCAGCGGCAGCAGCTTGGCGTAGTCGTTGATCAGGTCGGCCCGGCCCAGCGGGCTGAACTGGTCGATCAGGTAGCCGGCGATCCGCTCGACGTGCCGGTTGAGCCGGTTGTCGTTGAGCCGCTCCAGGCTCTCGGTGACGGCCTTGCGCAGCCGCAGGTGCTCGGCGCCGTCCGTGAAGAGGCAGTTGGGCCGGTAGAACATCATCGGCAGGACGGGGCTGTCCATCGGCACCCGCCCCTCGTTCAGCGCCGCCCAGCGCCGCGAGTCCCGGGCGAACATCCCCGGGTTCTGCAGCACCCTCAGCGCGGCCTCGTGCGAGGTGACCAGGGTGGCGTCCACGCCCGGGGCCAGCTCCACCGGCGCGGCGGGACCGTTGGCCCGCAGCTTGTCGTAGACCGCGCCGGGGTCGGCGGAGAACAGGTCTCCGTAGAGCGGTGTGCTCACGCCGGCGTGCATCGGGCAGCCCGGCGGAGACGACTGGGAGACGGATCGCTGCGGAGATTCCATGGGTCGTTCCTTGGAGGTGGCCCCGGGCGGATGCGGACCCCGGGAGACGTGAGGGGAGGGAGGCGTGGGGGAGGTCGGGTGGCCCCGAGGTCAGGTGGCCCCGAGGTCGGGAGGCCCCGAGGTCAGGAGGCCCCGAGGTCAGGAGGCCCTGGCGAGCAGGTGCCGGACGAGCGTCAGCAGGGCGTTGGCCGAGGAGCGCTGGTCCCGCGCGTCGCAGAACACCACCGGCGTGTGCGGCAGCAGGTCGAGCGCCTCGCGCAGCTGGTCCTCGGAGTAGTCGCTCTGCCGGTCGAAGCTGTTGACCGCCACCGCGTAGTCCAGGCCGTACTGCTCGATCAGGTCGATGACGGGGAAGGTGTCCGCGAGGCGGGTCGGGTCGGCCAGCAGCAGCGCGCCCAGCGCCCCCCGCGCCATGTCCTCCCAGAGCTGCATGAACCGCTGCTGGCCCGGCGTGCCGAACAGGTACAGCACCAGGTCGTCGCCGAGCGTCAGCCGGCCGAAGTCCAGGGCGACGGTCGTGGTCTTCTTGTCCGGTACGCCGTGGAGGTCGTCGACGCTGACGGACGCCTGCGTCATGCTCTCCTCGGTGCTCAGCGGGGCGATCTCCGACAGCGCCCGGATGAGCGTGGTCTTGCCGACCGCGAAGTGCCCCACGACGAGGATCTTGACGGCGGTCGTCACCGCGCCCGGGACGTAGATGTCCTCAGGCGAACCGTCGTTGAAGTCCATGCAGTACCTTCTCTAGAAGTCTCGGATCCGGGGCCTGGGCCGGGGGCGGGGCCGACCGGCTCAGCAGCCGCCCCTCGTGGATCAGGTCCGTCAGCAGCAGCCTCACGACTCCCACCGGCAGTTCCAGCCGCGCCGCGACCTCGGCCACCGAGAGGTAGCCGCCGGAGCACAGCTGCCAGATCGCCTGGGTCTCCGGGCTCGCCAGGGCGGGGAGGTCCTGGTCGGGGCCGATGGTGACCAGGGTGATCAGAGACAGGGCCTCCGCACTCGGCAAGGCGCGGCCGCCGGTGATGACGTACGAGCGGATGAAGCCGCCGGTGACCCGCTGTTCCTCGCCGCCCGTCGTCATGAGCCGCTGAGCGTGCTCTGGCGCGGCGCCGCCGACATCGCCCGTCCGAGCGCGCCCACCTGCTGCTGCATCCGGAAGGACATCGCTTCCATGTCGACGTCGGGGGCGGTGGAGGCGGCCAGGTACGCGCCGCTGCCGGCCGCGATCAGGAAGATCCAGCCGTGGTCGTACTCCAGGAGGGTCTGGCGCCAGGTGCCGCCCGCGCCTCCGACGAACGGGGCGACCGCGCGGCTCAGCGACTGCATCGAGCTCATCGCGGCCGCGTTGGTCTCCGCCTCGTCGCGGCCTATCCCGCTGGAGCGTTCGAGCAGGAGGCCGTCGGCGGAGACGAGGATGGCATGCCGGGCGCCGGGTACCTGGAGTACGTCGTTGAGCACCCAGGAAAGGTCGCGGCTCACTGGATCTCGGTTCCTTCCGTGGTCATGGTGTTGCGCCCGGACAGCGTGCCGCGCTGGAACGCCCCGAGGCGGGACGGCGTGTTCTGGCCGAGGCCTCGCACCGGTTCCGCGGCCCGGGCCGGGTCCTGCGGGGAGGGGACGACCGACACCGGGCGCTGGCGGCGCCGCCGGGGCAGCTGTCCGTCCGAGGTCAGTTCCGGCTCCGCCGGCACCGGGGCCAGGGCCGGCCCCGGCTCGGGCAGCGACACGAGCCGCTGGCCGGGGGCCTGTGTCCAGGCCTGGGCGGGCTGTTGGGCGGGGTTCTGCGGCCAGGCCTGCGCGGGCTGCTCGGCCGGCGCGACCTGGTAGTCGGTGTGCTCGGCGGCCGGCGGGGCGGCGACCTCGCTGCTGAGCAGTTCGGCCGGCAGCAGCACCACGGCACGCACGCCCCCGTACGGGGAGACCGAGTCGACGGAGACCCGGAAGCCGTAGCGGGCGGCCAGCATGCCGGAGACGGCGAAGCCGAACTTCGGGGGGTTGCCCAGGTTGGTGAGGCTGATCGGCGCGCCCGGGTTCAGGAGCGCCGCCGCGCGGTCCTTCTCCTCCTGGCCCATGCCGAGGCCGGCGTCGTCGATGATCAGGCAGACGCCGGTGGGGACGGCCTGGACGCTGACCTCCACCGGGGTGTCCGGGGCGGAGTAGTTGGTCGCGTTGGCGAGGAGTTCGGACAGGACGACGGCGACCGGCTCGACGACCTTGCTGGCGAGCGAGACGCTGACCCGGGAGTGGATCCGCACCCGGTCGAAGTGCCGGATCCGGCCCTGGGCGCTGCGGACCACGTCGAAGACCGAGGCGACGCTCTCCCGGCGGCCCAGCCAGCCGCCGCAGAGCACCGCGATGCCCTGGGCTCGCCGGCCGAACTGGCTGTTGGTGTGGTCGATCGTCATCAGGTCGGCGAGGATCTGCGGGCTGTCGCCGTACTTGCGCTGCACCCGGTCGATGACGATCTGCTGTTCGTCGGCCAGGCCCTGCAGCGTCCGCATCGCCGCCTTGAGGACGGCCTTGGTGTCCTCCTCGGCGTCCCGGCGGACGTCCGTCAGCTCGGACGCGTGCTGGCCCCGCAGGTGCTCGTGCAGCGCGGCGAGCTCGTCGCGCTGCCGCTGGGCGAGGGCGCTCGCCTCCTCGAGGGAATCGTTTCGCCGCCGCAGGGCGAGGTTCGTCCTGCGGGCTTGGAGGGCCGCTCCGACGGCTACGAGCATCACCACGATGAAGACCCAGAAAAAGGGTTCCTGCACAAATGACGTCATGAAACTCTCTTCAGGTGGCATCGCGTGGAGCCGGTCCGGGCCCCGAAACGCGAATGGGACTGGCGGCCTGAACCTCCCCGAAAGGCACCTGATGCCATTACGCATCGGGGTGCGCTCCGGTACGAGACCTGCGGCGACGCCTATCGCGGAGTCAGCCTACTGCAACTCCCGACATGTCAGAACAGCCGTCAAAAAGGGCAGTTGGGGCGAAATTCCACGACCCGCAGGCGATCCTGGTGAGGAATGGCGAAGCTCGTGACGCGACGTTGACCACAGGTTCACACCCTGGACACACGCGCATCGGGACACAGCGTGACCGCGCCGCGCCCGCCCCCGCGCGCGAAAACGGCGGGCCCGCGTCCGAGTGGAC
>NZ_JBHUAF010000240.1:0-12966 GCF_042789895.1 Kitasatospora sp. NPDC056783 | reverse complement strand
GGTGTCCGCGTGGGGGCGGACCCCTGCCGGGGCGGGTGCGTCAGGAGCAGGTGCGGCGACGGCGGGCGTGGGCCACCGCGCCCGCGCCGACGCCCAGCGGCACCGCGCCGGCGCCCGCGTGGAGCAGGGCGCCGTCACCGCGACGCATCGCCGAAGATGCTTGGTCCGACTGGTTCGTCCTGGCGATCTGATCACCCGATCGTCAGTGCTTCGTGTGCCGTCTTGACGATCGGGCGGTCGGCTCAAGGGCCCGTCCCCGGCGGCCGTGCCGGGGCGGCCGGGGTGGCCGGGGTGGCCGGCCCCACCGGTCCGCGGTGGCGGCCCGCGTGTCGGGGCGGCGGGCGGGCACCGGAGTTCTCTATCGTCCGTCCGGAGCCGCCGAGTCCGTGGACTCCGCCTCGGCGCAGCCGATCAGACCCGTGGGAGAGTGCGATGCCCGGCCCAGAGCAGACCGTCCCGGAGCCGGCCGGCGAGGCCGGTGGGCAGCAGACCGGTGCGGAGCGGCCGGTGGCCGCCGTCACCGAGAGGAGCGCCGACGTCATCGTGGTCGGCGCCGGTCCGGCCGGCTCCACCGCCGCCGCCCACCTCGCCCGCACCGGACTGGACGTCCTGCTGCTGGAGAAGTCCGTCTTCCCCCGAGAGAAGGTCTGCGGCGACGGCCTCACCCCGCGCGTCGTCAAACAGTTGACCGACCTCGGCATCGACGTCTCCGAGGAGGCCGGCTGGCTGCACAGCCGGGGCCTGCGGGTGATCGCCGGGCACCGCTCGGTCGACTTCGACTGGCCCGAGCTCTCCGCCTACCCCGGGCACGGGCTGGTCCGGCGTCGCGCCGACTTCGACGAACTGCTCGCCCGCAAGGCCGCCTCGGCCGGCGCCAGGGTGGTCGAACGCGCCAATGTGACGGGCCCGTTGGTGGACGAGCGGACCGGCCGGATCACCGGCGTCACCGCCGACCTGGGGGAGGAGCGCAGGCCGGTGGCCTACCGGGCCCCGGTCGTGGTCGCCGCCGACGGCAACTCCACCCGACTGTCGGTGGCGATGCGGCGCCACCGCCGCACCGACCGCGCCATGGGCGTCGCCTACCGGACGTACTTCACCACCCCGCGGCACGACGACCGCTACCTGGAGGCCTGGCTCGACCTGCGCGACCCCGACGACCCGGCCCGGGGCCCGTTGCCTGGCTACGCCTGGGTGTTCGGCATGGGCGACGGCACCGCCAACGTCGGCCTCGGGGTCCTCGACACGGCCAAGCCCGAGGTGGACTGGCGGGAACTGCTGCGCCGGTGGTGCGAGGGCCTGCCGCCGGAGTACGGCTACACCCCCGACGCGGTCACCGAGCCGATCCGCGGCGCCGCCCTGCCGATGGGCCTCAACCGCCGACCCCAGTACGCCGACGGCCTGTTGATGGTCGGCGACGCGGTCGGCGCGGTCAGCCCGGGTACCGGCGAGGGCATCGCCTACGCGATGGAGTCCGGGCGCTACGCCGCCGAGACCATCGTCCAGGCCCTCGCCCGTCGCACCGACAGCGGTCGCGAACTCGCCCTGCGCGCCTATCCGCAGGCGCTGCGCTCCGCCTACGCGGGCTACTTCGCGCTCGGCCGCCTCGCCGCCGGCATGCTGGACCGCCCCGGGCTGTTCGGCGCGGCCGGGGCCACCGGGCTGGGCCGGCCGGCGCTGCTGAACGCGGTGTTCCGGCTGATGCTCAACCTGACCGAGCCGAACTCCAAGGACGCCCTGGACCGGCTGCCCCACCTCATCGGACGGGTCGCCCCCGGGAAGTGACCCGGCCGCGGTGCCCCGGGTCCGGCCGGAACCGAACCGGCTCCGCCGGGACCGGAAGGACGGCCCCCGCACCGGAATTCACTGGCGGGTGCGGGGGCACCGGGGATAGGAAGGGCGGATGAGCATCAGCGACACCGACACCGACCGGCGCCTGTTCCGGCCCACCGTCCTCGACCTCGGGGACGCCCTGCTGCGCCCGTGGGGCCGTTCCCTCGAACTGCCCGGCGGCGTCGGGCCGGCCCTGGCCGCCGCGGCGGCGGACCCGGACATCGCCCGCTGGAGCCCGCTCGCCGCCGTCGGCCCGGTCGATCCCGAGGTCTACCTCGACCGCTGCGACAGCCTCTGGGCCGACGGCACCGCGGCCGCCTTCGCCATCACCGACGCCGCGGACGGCGGTCTGCGCGGCAACGCCTACCTGGGCTGGACCAACCGGGACGACGGAGTGGCGATGGTCGGCTACTGGCTGCTCGCCACCGCCCGCGGCCGGGGCCTGGCCACCCGGGCGGCCACGGCCGTCACCCGCTGGGGGGTGGAGCACGCCGGCGTCCGCCGCATCGAGCTCTACCACTCCGTCGCCAACGAGGGCTCCTGCCGGGTCGCCGAGCGGGCCGGCTTCCCGTACGAGGGCACCCTGCGCGGCTCCTACACCTACGGCGGGGGCGTCTACACGGACGAGCACCTGCACGCCCGGCTGGCCTCGGACCCGTTCACGGACTGAACGCCGGCCGACGGCCGCCGGAGGGGTCTCAGCCCCAGACGGTCGCGCCGTGGGCCCCGTACGCGGCGGCGGACTCGATGAAACGCTTCTCCTGCAGGGCGGTCAGCCTGCGGACCACCAGGATGGCGAGGACGGCCGCCGCCACCTCGACCAGGTCGGAGGCGATCAGCCAGGCCACGGCGTCCTGGTAGTCGTCCGCGTACTTCGCCGAACTGGCGGACTGGGCGCCGAACCGGCCGATCAGGTTGGACAGCACGAAGGTGCCCCACCAGAGGTTAAGCAGCGGCTGCGGGTGCGGCAGCCGCACCCCGGACTCGTCCGGCCGGGCACTGGCCTGCCAGGTGTCGACCGCGATCTGCCAGGGGAACCAGAGGAGGACCACGGGGGTGAACCAGCTGCCGATCGCCCAGCCGCGCTTGAACCGGTGGCCGTGCGGCTCGAAGACCTCGGCGTTCACCCGGGCCCGGTGGAACCAGACGATGAAGGTGACCGCCGAGGCCACCATGGCCACCGTCTGGAGGAGACCGATGGCGTCGTGGAGGCCGATCGCGTCCATCAGCGCGGAGTCGTCGGCCAGTTCGTCGCTACCGGCGACCTTGCCGGCCTCCCCGTACACGAGGAACCCGGCGCCGAGCGAGGCCACGGTCACCGCGCCGCACACGGCGAGCAGGACGGTGGCGGCGACGGAGCTCGATCTCGGCGAGCGGTAGACAGCGGGGGAAGACATCGGGCACGGACTCCTGGACTGGACCAATGTGACGGAGCGACACCTTAGGGCCGGCGGGCGGCGCCTGGCCAGCCCTTTTGGTGCGGCCCCGTACGGTGCCGACCGTCCAAGGGGCCGGACGGCCCGGTGCGCGGGTCGTGCGGGCACGGTCGACCGGGGATCGCGCCGCCGCCCACCGCCGCCGCCCACCCCCGCCCGCAGGCTGCGCGCGGGGCGGGGAGCGGCCTAACCTGGAAGGGCGCGTTCGGTGCGTCGCCCGCGAACGGAAGCGGTGGTCATGACGGTGATCTCGGCGGCTCTCTTCGGTACCGACTGGTGGCAGCCCGGACTGCCCGGCGGTGCCGAGCTGCTGCGCGAGTGCGCCGCCCGGGGCTGGACGGTCGTGCTCACCGGGCCGGGTCCCGCCGGGGCGCCGGTGCTGAGCGTGGCCGATCCCGGAGGCGACCCGGTGCGGGCCGCCCTGGAGCTGGTGGACGGCGGGCCCGGGCACGCCGTGGCCGTCGCCGGGAGCGTGCGGGAGGTACGGGCGGCGCGGCGGGCCGGGGTGCCGTGTGTCGCACTGGCGGCCGGCGGGGGCACCGGCCCGGAGCTGCGGGCGGCGGGTGCGGCCGAGGTCCACCGTGACGCCGCCGCGCTGCTGAGCGTCCTGGACGACAGCCTGCTCGCCCGCCCCCGGGCCTTCGGGCCCGTCGGCGCCGCGTCGGGCGGCACCGGGAAGGGTTAGCGCCTGCCCGCGCCGGGCGACCGCCCGGGTGCGAGCACGTCACCGGAAGTGTCGGAGGTGACCGAGATGGACGGACCCGCGTTGAGCGGACGGGAGCGGCGGCTCCTGGAGGAGATCGAGTCCGGTCTGCGTCAGGACGCACGGCTCGACCGGAAGCTGAGCACGATGGGTGCCAAGCCGCCCGGCCGGGTCCGGCGCGCGCTCCGCGCCGTCGGGCGCCGGCTCTCGGCGGGGGTGGTGGTGACCGCCCTGGTGGCGACGGCGATCTGCCTCGGCGTGGGCGTACGGACCCCGGTCACCTCCGTCCTGGTCGCGCTCGGCGTGGTCTGGGCCGCCACGGTGGCGGCCGCGGTCGCCACCTCCGAACTGCTGCGCCGCCACGGTGCGGCCCGCGGCGGTCGCCCCGAACCCGTGGCCCCTGCGGAGCCCCGGGAACGGGACCGCCGGGAGCGCCGCGAGCGGCGGCCCTGGGACCGACCGGAGGCATGAGGCGATGACCACCGAACTGTGGGAGCACCGACCGGGCTCCCATCCCGCCGCCGACATCACCCTGACCGGGTACGAGGTGCACGCCACCGACGGCCCGGTCGGCCGGGTCGTGCAGGACGCCGGGGACCACCTGCTGGTCGACGCCGAGCCGTGGGTGCCGGGCACCCGGGTGCTGGTTCCGGCCGGCCTGGTCGCCCGGCTCGACCACCTCGACCGCGCCGTCCACCTCGACTGCCCGCGCGCCCGGCTCAGCTCCGCCCCGCCCGCGGCCGTCGACCTGACCGCCCCGCACCCGCGCTGACCGGCCGCGCCATGGGCTGGCCGTCCACCACGCTCACCGGCCGGACGATCGCCTTCCTGGTCGCGCCGTACGGGGCCGAGCAGGTCGAACTGACCGACCCCTGGCAGGCGGTCGCCGAGTCCGGCGGCACCCCTCGGCTGCTGTCCACCGCCGAGGGGCGGGTCCAGGCCGTTCGGCACCACGCCGCGGGCGACACCTTCGCCGTGGACGCCCTGGTCGCCGGCGCCGACCCGGCCGACTACGACGGGCTGGTCCTCCCGGGCGGCGTGGCCAACCCCGACCGGCTGCGCCTGGACCGCCCGGCGGTCGCCTTCGTGCACGCCTGCTGCGCGGCGGGCCGACCGGTCGCGGCGATCTGCCACGCCGCCTGGACCCTGATCGACGCCGACGCCGTACGCGGCCGCACCCTCACCTCCTGGCCCAGCCTGCGCACCGACCTGGTCAACGCCGGCGCCCACTGGGTGGACGAGCCGGTGCACGTCTGCCACGACGGCCCGGGCCCGCTCGTCACCAGCCGCGAGCCGGCCGACCTGCCGCTGTTCGACGACGCCTTCGTGACGGAGTTCGCCCACGCGGCGGCGCGGCGGCGGTGACCGGCGGGCGGGATCGCGGCCCCGGCCTCAGCGGGCGACCAGGCGGAAGTCGCTCATGGTGACCCCGTCCGGGTCGGGGACCTGCCGGCAGGTGAAGTGCCGGCCCGCCAGGTCCGCCGGACCGACGCCCAGCCGGGCCGCCAGATCGGGGGCCACGGTCCGATGGGCGCGCGCCCCCGGGTCGTCCGCCCTCCGGTACCGGGCCAGTGCCCCGCGGACCTCCACCACGACGTACTCCACCCGCTCACCGGCCTCCCGCCCACCGGCGGGTTCCGGGTGGTGGTCGTGCTGCCGGGCATCCGTCGGGCGGCCGCACAGGCCGCACAGCGCGTCGTCGGGCGGGATGGTCACGGGCGGTCCCTCACTCACGGAGCCCCCTCGAGAGGGTTCGGCAGGTCGCGGCGAGTTTAGGCGCTCGCGGCCGTGGCCACCTCAGTCGCCCCGGAGGCGGACGAACGTGGCGGCGGGCGGACGGCCGGTGAGGGTGAGTTCGGCGCGCAGCGGGGCGGTCAGCGGGTGGACCTGGCCGTGGTCGGGGTCGGCGGTGGGCGGGCCGAGCAGCGGGCGGGTGGTCTCGGCGACCTCGCGGGACTGGACCGGGGTGAGCGGCGGGGTGGTCAGGAACACCCGGCCGTCGTCGAGCCGGAGGATCAGCGCGTGCGGGTGGGCGGCCGGGCCGGTGACGGCGCGGACGGTGGCGTCGAGGGTGTCGCCGCGACGGTACTTGACCCAGATCCGGCCCCCGCCGCGCGGCCGGTACGGGGAGGCGGCGGCCTTGCAGACCAGGCCCTCCACCCCGGTGTCGGCGAGCCGCTCCATCCACTCCAGCGCCTCCGCCCGGTCCGTGGTGGCCATGACCGGCCGGATCGGCGGCGGGACGTCGGCCAGGGCGGCGAGCAGCAGCCGACGCCGGTCGGTGAGCGGCAGCCGCCGGACGTCGCGGCCGGGCAGGGCCAGCAGGTCGAAGGCGATCAGCCCGAGCGCCACCTCCGGGGCGGCGGCGCGGGCCCGGCGGGTGCGCAGCAGCTCGCCGAAGGCGAACCGGCCGTCCCGCCAGGCGACCAGCTCGGCGTCCAGCACCAGCCCCTCGGGCAGCCGGGCGACGGCGGCGGCGATCGGCGGGAACTCGGGCGCCAGGTCGCGGCCGCCGCGGGACTGGAGGTAGGCCGGCCGGTCGCCGCGGGCGAAGGCGACGCAGCGGAAGCCGTCGAGTTTCAGCTCGTACCGCACGCCCCCGCCGCCCAGGCCGTCGGCGGGCGGGACGGCGGTGACGGCGGCCGGGCGGATCACCTCGACGGGCGGGTGGATCACCTGGCGCGGCTGCCCGGACCGGTCCGGCCGGGACGACGGTCTCGACCGGGCGGGGGCCGTCGGCGTCGTCGGCGCGCCGGGCAGCGGCCGGGCCCGCTCCGGGTCCAGCAGCGGGGCGAGCAGGTCGCCGTGCGCGGCCAGCCGGGCGGGGACCTCGGCGAGCGTGAACACCAGGTCCCCCTCGGTGCCGGCGCGCTCCAGTTCCGCCCAGGCCAGCGGCGCGGAGACGGTCGGAAGCGGGCGGGCCCGCAGGGTGTACGGCGCGGCGGTGGTCTTCTTGGCGTTGTTCTGCGACCAGTCGACCAGTACCCGGCCCCGGCGCCGGGCCTTGGCCATGGTGTGCACCACCAGCTCGGGGTGTTCGGACTCCAGGGCGGCGGCCAGCGCCTTCGCGTATCCGGAGACCCGGGCACAGGGTGTGGGCTCGATCGGGACCAGCAGGTGCAGGCCCTTGGAGCCGGAGGTCTTCACCCAGGCCGTCAGGCCGTCTGCCGCGAGGCGCTCGCGCAGCAGCAGCGCGACCGTGCGGCAGGTGAGCACGTCCGCGCCCTCGCCGGGGTCGAGGTCCAGCACCAGCCGGTCGGCGAGGGCGGGCGCGGCGGCGTGCCACTGCGGGACGTGCAGCTCCAGGCAGCCCAGGTTGGCGACCGCCAGCAGCGCCGCGCCGTCCTCCAGCACCACCTGGCGCAGCTCGCCGGCGCTGCTCGGCACGTCGACCACGCGCACCCAGTCCGGGGTGCCGGGCGGCGGGTTCTTGGCGACGAACACCTCCGCCTCGACGCCGTCCGGGCAGCGCAGGAAGGAGACCGGGCGGTCGCGCAGGTGGGGGAGCAACGCGGTGTGGACGGCGGCGTAGTAGCGCAGCACTTCGCCCTTGGGGGTGCCGGTGCGCGGGTAGTACACCTTGTCGAGGTGGGAGAGGGCGAGGGTGCGCCCGTCCACCGTCATCTGCGGCACGGTCCGCCTCCGAGGCCTCCGGTGGGTGGCCCCCGCAGGCCAGTCTGCCCCGCCTCGGCCTCGGCCGCGCCCGGCCCGGTGCGCCGGGCGCTTCTCGCGGTCGCGGGCGGCGGCCGGGCTGCTTATGGTGAGGGCGCGGTCACACCCCTTCCGCCCCGGCGGCGGGAGGCGGGCGGCGCCGCCGGGGGGACGCGGGGGGACGACAGCGGGGGGACAACAGGGGGGAACCACCGACGAAGGAGTCCCCGTGACCACCGCCCGAGACATCATGCACACCGGCGCCCAGTGCATCGGCGCCCACCAGACGCTGTCCGAGGCCGCGCGGATGATGCGCGACATGAACGTGGGTTCACTGCCGATCTGCGGTGACGACCAGAAGCTCAAGGGCATCATCACCGACCGCGACATCGTGCTGCGATGTATCGCCGAGGGCAAGGACCCGGAGAGGACGACGGCCATGGAGCTGTCCGGCCACCTCCACTGCGTGCGGGCCGAGGACAGCATGGAGACGGTGCTGGGCAAGATGGAGCGGCACCAGATCCGGCGCATCCCGGTGATCGACGGGGACCGGCTGGTCGGCATGATCAGCGAGGCCGACCTGGCGATGGGCCACCGCCAGGGCCACCGGCTGACCGACGAGCAGATCATGACGTTCATGGACAGCGTCTACATGAAGCAGTGACCGGCTGACCGTCCCCCCCCGTGCCCCGTGCCCCGTCCCCGCCGCCGTCGCGAGCGCGCAGGGCGGGGCACCGGTGTCAGCGGCCGGCGTCGGCCGGGCCCGTCCCAGGGGCCGGAACCGCCTTTCCCACAGGGCGGGACGGGGGCAGAATGGCGTCCATGGGAAAGCAGTACCAAGTCATCGACGGCCGGCTGCGCCAGTTCATCGAGCGCCAGCCGGTCTACTTCGTGGCCACTGCCCCGCTGGCCGCCGACGGGCACGTCAACCTCTCGCCCAAGGGACGTTCGGGCACCCTCGCGGTGATCGACGAACTCACCCTCGCCTACCTGGACTTCGGCGGCTCGCAGGCCGAGACCGTCGCCCACCTGCGGGAGAACGGCCGGATCACCCTGATGTGGTGCGCCTTCGAGGGCCCGCCGACCGTGGTGCGGGTGCACGGGCACGGCGAGCCGGTCTTCCGCGACGACCCGCGGTTCGCGGAACTGCTCGGCCACTTCGCCCCGGACGCCGACGGCTCCGGCCTGCGGGCGATCGTGCTGGTCCGGGCCGACCGGATCAGCGACTCCTGCGGCTACGCGGTGCCGTTCATGGACTACCGCGCCGACCGCGACCTGCACGCCCAGTACTTCGGCCGGAAGGACGAGGAGGAGTTCGGCGCCTACTGCGAGCGCAAGCCGCTGGTCCGCACCAGCATCGACGGCCTGCCGGCCGTACCGCTGCCGCTCCCGCCCCGGCCGGCCTGACCGCGAGGCCGGCCTGACCGCGCGGCCGGAGAACGCGGCGAGGCCGCCGCGACCCTATCGGGGGTGCGGCGGCCTCGTGGCGTGCGGCCTTACTTGGACAGACCGGCCTTGACGGAGCAGACCGGCCAGGCGCCGGGGCCCTGGGAGGCGAGGACCTTCTCGCCGATGGCGATCTGCTGGTCCTTGGTGGCCTGGTGGGCCTGCGGGGCGTAGGCGGTGCCACCGAAGGCGGCCCAGGTGCTGGAGGTGAACTGCAGGCCGCCGTAGAAGCCGTTGCCGGAGTTCACGGCCCAGTTGCCGGTCGCCTCGCAGGAGGCGACCTTGTCCCAGACCGAAGCCGGCGCGGCGGACGCGCCGGTGGCCGTGACGAGGCCGGCCACCGGGAGGGCGGTGAGCGCCCCGGCCATCAGAGCCATCCGGACGCGGTTGCGGCGCTTCGGGGTGGCAGTGGTGGTGGCAGCGGCGGTCTCGTTACGGAAGGTCATGGATTTCCTTTCGGAGGGGTCTGCGAGCGCGCGGAACCAGGCCTTCGGAAGGCCGTCGGTTTCGGGGACACGTGACTCGCGTGGTCCGGCACCGTTCCGCTCGGGGGCTCGGGGCCCGGCCGGAGCGGATTCGCTCGGTGCAACGGATTCGAAGGTACGGGTGTGGTCGTGGCAGTTTCAAGGATTCGAAGGTTTAGCCACGTCAGAGGGCCGTTACCGGAGGTAAGAATCAAGAAAATGTATAGATTTCGCCCGATTTGCACCTATTTTCAAGATCGAAAAGCCCCTGAACGTGGCCCGCGCCACTGCGGACCCGCCCCGGAACCGCTGTGAGGCCGCCCACACGGTCGACAGCGCGTGACGGCCCGTCGGCCGCCGGTGCCGATTCCGCCGCCCCCGCGGCCCGCCGGGGTGGCCCGCACCACAGCGCTCACTCCGAGCGCCCGATGCCCTCACTCCCGGTGGCGGGGCATAGCCTCGGGCCATGAGCAACGAGAGCGACGCAGCGGACACGGCGGACCCGGGAGAGGTCGACGCCGGTACGGGTGGGGCGGCCGACACGGGCCGGGGGAGGCCGGCCGAGGCCGCGGCGCCGCTCGGCGTCGGGGCGCACGAGCTCGCGCCCGCGCCCGCGCCCGCCGGCTTCGAGCTGGGCACCGACGGCCCCAAGGTGGTCCTGGCCGGCCTGGACGGCTCCGACTCCTCCTGGCGCGCCACCGCCTACGCGGCCGGACTCGCCCGCCGGCAGGGCGCCGTCCTCGCGGTGGCGTACATCCAGCCGATCCTCGGCGCCGCGACCGCCCTGGCCGGGGCCGCGGTGGAGGAGGTCACCCAGGAGATCGCCGAGGAACTGCTGGCCGCGCTGCGCGAGGCCGAGCACCGGGTGCGCGAGGTGTGGCGGGTGGACTGGAAGTTCCTGACCATGCGCGGCGACCCGTACGCCGGGCTCGCCAAGCTCGCGGACGAGCTGCGCGCCGACGCCGTGGTGGTCGGCGTCTCCGAGAAGGCCGGGCACAAGGTGATCGGGTCGGTGGCGGTCCGGCTGGTGAAGGCGGGCCGCTGGCCGGTCACCGTCGTTCCTTAGCGGCGCGCGCGGCGGGGCGGGCCGTCCTCGTTCCTCGGGGCCGCGTGCGGCGGGGCGGGCCGCCGCCGTCCCTGGCCGGGAGGTGCGGACGGCCGCCGGTCGGGCGGCGGGTAGGGTGCGTGACCATGACGGACACGCGGGGCACGCACCCCTCCGAGCCCGCCCACCCGACCGGCAACGATCTGCACCTCGACCTCCCCGCCGCCGGCGGCCGTCGAGCCGCGCTGATGGCGGCCCTGCGCGAGGCGATCCGCAGCGGCAGACTGGCCCCCGGCACCCGGCTGCCGCCCTACCGGGCCCTCGCCGCCGACCTCGGCCTGGCCCGCAACACCGCCGCCGAGGCCTACACCGAACTCGTCGCCGAGGGCTGGCTGACCGCCCGTCAGGGCTCCGGCACCACCGTCGCCGACCGGGCCGAACCCGTCCCGCGGGCCGGGGCCCGCCGCCCCTCGCGCCGGCCGGGGCCCGTCCACGACCTGCGCCAGGGCCGGCCCGACGCCGCCTCCTTCCCGCGCGCCGCCTGGCTCGCCGCCGCCCGCCGGGCCCTCACCGCCGCCCCCAACGAGGCCTTCGGGCCCGGAGATCCGCACGGCCGGCGCGAACTGCGCACCGTCCTCGCCGACTACCTCGCCCGCGCCCGGGGAGTGCGCGCCGACCCCGACCGGATCGTCGTCTGCTCCGGCTTCGCCCACGCGCTGCGGCTGCTCTTCGACGGCGCCGCGCCCGTCCTGCCGCCCGCCGAGCACGGGCCGCTGGCCGTCGAGGCCTACGGACTGGGCTTCCACCGCGGGCTGCTGGCCGCCGCGGGCGTCGCCACCGTCCCGCTGCCGATCGACGAACGCGGCGCCCGCGCCGACGAGTTGGCGCAACGTCCGGACGTCCGCACGGCGCTGCTCACCCCCGCCCACCAGTTCCCCACCGGTGGCCCGCTGCACCCGGGCCGGCGGGCCGCCGTGGTCGACTGGGCGCGCGGGAGCGGCGGGCTGGTGCTGGAGGACGACTACGACGGCGAGTTCCGCTACGACCGCCAGCCGGTCGGCGCCCTCCAGGGGCTCGACCCGGAACGGGTGGTCTACCTCGGCAGCACCAGCAAGAGCCTGACCCCCGCGCTGCGGCTCGGCTGGATGGTGCTGCCCGACCACCTGGTGGACCGGGCGCTCGCCGCCAAGGGCGAACGCGAGGGCTGGGCCAGCGCCCTGGACCAGCTGACCCTCGCCGAGTTCATCGACTCCGGCGGCTACGACCGGCACGTGCGCCGGATGCGCCGCCGCTACCGGGACCGCCGCGACCAGCTGGTGGCCGCGCTCGCCGCCCGCGCCCCGCACGTGGAGGTGTCCGGCATCGCGGCCGGCCTGCACGCGGTGCTGCGCCTGGAGCCGGGCACCGAGCGCTCGGTGCTCAAGGCCGCCGCCTACCGCGGCCTGGCCGTCGACGGGCTCGCCGACTACCGGCACCCGGCGGCCGACGGGGCGGCGATGCCCGCGGTCGACGGCCTGGTGGTCGGCTACGCCACGCCGCCGGACCACGCCTACCCGGCGGCGCTCGGCGCGCTCTGCGACATCCTGCCGCCGTCCGTCTGAGGACGGGCCGCGACGGGCCCATGGGGGCGGCGAAGGATAGGCCCCCCGGCCCGCCCGCGGGGGCGGAACGAGAGCGGCCGGTACGGGGTGTCCGCCCGCCGCTCCTGCGTCGGTACGGACCCGGGCCGAGGAGGGCAACCCCGGAGGTGGTGACCCCTACGCTCCTTGGTCATGCGCAGAACACCTTTGAGCCGCGCCGCGCTCGCCGCGTGTCCGGCCCTCGCCGTCGGTCTGCTCCTGTCCGCCGCACCCGCCGCCCGGGCCGCGGACACCCCGCTGCCCCTCACGGCCGTCTCGGACAAGCAGACGACCGTCCGGGGCGGCCAGTTCACGCTCACGCTGACGCTCACCAACCCGTACGACACCCCGATCCAGTTCGTCTACCAGAGCGTCCAGGAGACCTACGGCACCAGCCTGCAGAACGGCCTCAAGTTCACCGCGACCGCCTGCGGCACCCAGACCAACGGGTGCAGCGACAACGTCCACGGCGGCATCGCCCGCTACGACGTGCCGCTCGCCCCGGGTGCCAGCAGCACCTTCACGGTGACGTACGCGGTCGCACCCGACTCGGCCTGCGGCCCCGCCACCCGGATCGACTTCTACTCCTACCTGTACTACGAGTACAACAGCGGCGAGTCCGCCAACTCGGGCATCGTCGGCGTCCCCGGCACCCAGGTCGCCTGCGCCTGACCCGTCGGCCCCGTCGGCGTCCTCCGGTGTCCCCGGTGCCGACGGCGCGCAGCGGCAGACGCGCGAGCCTCTCCGGCGCGGCTCCCCGCCGCGCAACCCC
>NZ_JBHUAF010000239.1:0-13043 GCF_042789895.1 Kitasatospora sp. NPDC056783 | reverse complement strand
GGCCCCGGGCGGCGGGGCGGCCGTGACCGGCCTCCCGCGCTCCCAGGGGCCCGCCCGTCGGCGTGCTCCGCGCGCGGCGGCTACCTCCGCTCGTCCTCGATCAGGCCGAACTCCCGCATCAGTTCGCCGATCTCGGTGGCGTCCAGCCGGCGCAGCAGCCGCTTGCGCAGGAACTCCGGCCCCGGGATGTCGAGTTCGGCACCGTCGCGGAGCCGGGTGGTGGCGGCGAGCAGCTTGCGCACGTCATAGGTGGAGTTGAACACCTCGGGCACGCCGCGCTCGACGCCGAGCAGCCGGTAGACGGCCTCCATGCCGGTGCGCACCGAGTACTCGGTGGTGAAGATGCAGTCCCGGGTGGTCTCGGCGAACTGGCCGATGAAGGCGAAGTTGACGGCGCCCTCGGGCACCACGTCCGGCCGGTCGCCCGCGTGCCGGGGCAGGAAGAAGGACGTCACGTACGGCATCATCACCGGCACGCAGCGGGCGGCGTTCGCGGCCAGGTCCGGGATCTCCCCGACCGGTACGCCCAGGTGGTACAGCCACTCCTGGGTGATCTCCTCGCCGGTGCACTCCTGCATCGGCTTCTTCACGAAGTCGCCGGGGCGGTCGACGTACAGCGAGTAGACCCAGGCGACGATCTGATGGGCGGGCTGCTGCTTGAAGTGCGGCTGGCGGTTGACCGTCCAGCTCAGCAGCCAGGAGGAGTCCCGGGCGGTGACGATGCCGCCGGTGACCACGCCGCCGCCGAACGGGTCGCGCTTGGCGACCTTCTGGATGTAGTGCGGGATGCGCGGGTCCAGGGTGGTGACGGTCGCCGACTCCCACTTGCTCTCGGCGATGTTGCCGCAGAACACCTCGGGGCGGCCGAACGCCGGGTCCTTGGCGGCGATCCGGCGCCACAGGTCCCAGGCCGGTGCCGGGCCCTCGTCCAGCCGGGCCGGGGTGTGCTGGTCGCCGTTGTCGGAGTTCTCGGTGAGCGAACCGATGGTGGTGAACACCAGGTCGTCCGGGCCGAGGTCCACGCCGCCCTCCCGGCCGGACTCCCGCCAGTGGATGCGGGTGGCCTGCTTGCGGCCGGGGGCGTCGGCGGTGGCGGGGGAGAGGTCGAAGTCGATGTCGGTGACCTCGACCTCGTAGCGGAACTCCACGCCCTGGTCCATCAGCCAGTGGGTCAGCGGCAGGACCATCGACTCGTACTGGTTGTACTTGGTGAACTTCAGCGCCGACAGGTCCGGCAGGCCGCCGATGTGGTGGATGAAGCGGTGGAGGTAGAGCTTCATCTCCAGCGCGCCGTGCCACTCCTCGAAGGCGAACATGGTGCGCCAGTACAGCCAGAAGTTGCTGTCCAGGAAGTTCCGCGAGAAGACCTCGTCGATCCGCTTGCCCTCCACCTCCTCACGGGTGGCGAGGAAGACGCGGACCAGGTCCTTCTGCGCCTTGTCGTCGAGTGCGAACAGGCCGTCGGTGCGGGCGTCCTGGCCGCGGCGCTCGGTGACCCGCTGGAGCGAGTAGTTGGGGTCGTCCTTGTTCAGCCAGTAGAACTCGTCGAGGACGGAGGCGCCCTCGACCTCCAGCGAGGGCACCGAGCGGAAGAGGTCCCACAGGCACTCCATGTGGTCCTCCAGCTCGCGCCCGCCGCGGACCACGAATCCCCTCTCGGGCTCCTCGATCCCGTCCAGCGCGCCGCCGGCCAGCTTCAGCCGCTCCAGGATCGTGACCCGCTCGCCGGGCACCTGTCCGTCCCGGACCAGGAACGCCGCTCCCGCCAACGCGGCGAGCCCCGACCCCACGAACCACGCCCGCTTGCGCTCGGCTCCCTCGGGCTTCCTCGGCCGGGCGAACGCCTCGTAGTTGCCGCTGCTGTAGTACACGCCCGTGCTCCCTAGAACGTTCGACATCGAACCGCCCGTCGGACGTGCGGATCCCGGCGGGCCGTCTCCATCCACCCACCTGTCGGTGATCTTCGCCTGTTGATTGGGCCGAACGGGTGAGGCGGGGGTGGCGCGAGTGCCCGGTGGGCCGCGTATGGAGTGCGTTGGGAACACCGCCCGGGACGTCAGGAAGCCGTCAAGAAGAGCAGGTCAACGCCGCTACGGCGGTTGGCTGGAGGACGACCGAGGACGCGACCACACGAGGACGGATCATGCACGGCAACGGACGGGACGGGAACGGCGCGATGCCCCGGGTGGTGGTCGGGGTCAGCGGGTCGCTGGGGAGTCTGGCGGCGCTGCACCGCGGTCTGGCCGAGGCCCGCGCCCGGGGCGCCGTGCTGGTGCCGGTGCACGCCTGGGAGCCGCCCGGCGGCGAACACGGCTACCGGCGCTCGCCCTGCCCGCCGCTGCTCGCGGCCGTCCGGGAGGCCGCCGGGCAACGCCTGCGGGACGCCCTCGACGCGGCCTTCGGCGGCGCCGACCCCGGTGTGCCGCTGCGCCCGCTGGTGGTCCGCGGCGAGACCGGACCGGCCCTGGTCGAGATCGCCGACCGGCCGGACGACCTGCTGGTCCTCGGCCGGGCCGGCGGCCCGTTGCACCGCCGGCTGCGGCGCCCGGTGCCCGGCCACTGCGCCCGGCGCGCGGTCTGCCCGGTCCTGACCGTCCCGGCGCCCGCCCTGCTGGACGACCTGCACCGGCTGGAGAAGGCCCACCGCCGGCACCGGCCGTTCGCGCCGGAGGCCGAAGCCCGCGCGGCGCGCGGCTGAGTGGCGCGCGGGCGAGCGGCTACAGGGTGAGCGCGGCCATCCGGCCGCCGCAGCCGGCCGCCCGGCCGTCGAGGTGACGGTCGGCCAGGCAGTTCGGTTTCCGCCCGGCCGCGCCGTTCAGAGCACCGCCGCGCCGAGGGTGATCGAGCCGATCACCACCAGCACCCCGAGCGTGAGGAACCCGTACTCCAGCCCGGCGCGCTCCCGGCCGTCCACCAGGACCTGCCGCGGGTCCGCCGGGTCGTAGCGGACCGGGACGAAGCCGCCGTCGGGCAGCGGGTGGCGGGCGGTGGACGGGACGGGGGAGAAGACCTCGACCACCCGCCCGTCCTCGGTCGCGAACTGGAGCAGCGGCCGCGGCGGCAGCGCGCGCTCCTCCGGCGCCTGGGCGCGGGAGCGGACCAGCGCCCGCGCCGGGACACCGACCCGGCGCAGCCGCCGCAGTTCGCGCAGCCCGACCACCCCGGCGAGGTAGGCGACCACGCCGCCCAGCGCGCCGAACACCACCACGGCGAATCCGGCCGTACCGCCCACCGCGTCTCCCTGCCCGAGCCTGCCCGAGAAGCCCCAGGGCTCCAGTATCACGCCGACGGGCTGCCCCCGGCCCGCCGGGGCGGCGCCCGGGCCCGGGCGCTACAGCGCGTCGAGCGGCACGGCCGGGTCGGCCAGCGCCTTGGTGTCCACCACCCGCCGCGAGCGCACCAGTTCGCGGATCGGGTCGGTGACGTCCCAGACGTTGACGTTCATCCCCGCGAGCACCCGGCCGCCGGACAGCCAGAACGCGATGAACTCGCGGGTGGCCGGGTCGCCGCGGAACACCACCTGGTCGTAGCCGTCCGGCTCGACGTACCCGACGTACTCCGCGCCGAGGTCGTACTGGTCCGTGAAGAAGTACGGAATCCGGTCGTACACCGCGTCCGGCTGTCCGAGCAGGGCGCGGGCGGCGGTCTGCGGCTGGTTGAGGGCGTTGGCCCAGTGCTCGACCCGGATGTGCTTGTCGAACAGCGGGTGGTAGGCGTTGGCGACGTCGCCGGCGGCGTAGACGTCCGGGTCCGAGGTGCGCAGGTGCCGGTCGGTCCTGATGCCGTTGTCGACCTCCAGCCCGGCCGCCTCGGCGAGGCCGGTGGCCGGGGCGATGCCGATGCCGACCACCACCGCGTCGGCCGCCACCGTCGTGCCGTCGGCGAGCCTCACACCGCTCACCGTGCCGCCCTCGCCGGTCAGTTCGGTCACCTTGACGCCGAAGCGCAGGTCCACGCCGTGGTCCCGGTGCAGGTCGGCGAAGACCTGGGCGACCTCCCGGCCGAGCACCCGCAGCAGCGGCAGTTCGAGTGTTTCCAGCACCGTCACCTCCGCGCCCGCCTCGCGGGCCGCGGCCGCCACCTCCAGGCCGATCCAGCCCGCGCCGATCACCGCGATCCGGGCGCCCGGCCGCAGTGCCGCCCGGATCCGGTCGCTGTCCTCGACCCGGCGCAGGGAGAGCACCCCGTCCTGGTCGGCTCCCGGCACCGGCAGTCGGCGCGGCACCGAGCCGGTGGTCAGCAGCAGTTTGGCGTACTCCACCCGGCCGTCGTCGGCGAGCGTCACGGTGTGCCCGGCCGGGTCGATCGCGGCCACCCCGGTGCCCAGCCGCAGCGTGACGTCGTGCTCGGCGTACCACTGCGGCGGGTGGACGTAGATCTTCTCCCGGGGCGACTTGCCCTGGAGGTAGCCCTTGGACAGCGGGGGCCGCTCGTACGGGCGTTCGTGCTCCTCCCCGATCAGGACGATGCCGCCCCGGTAGCCGGCCTCGCGCAGCGCCTCCGCCGCCTTCGCGCCGCCCAGGGACGCCCCGACGATCACGATCGGACGCTCGCGCCCACTGGTGCCCGTGTCGGTCATGTTCGACTCCTCGCTCTCCACCGCGGATCGGGGCCAGCCTGCCGCCGTCCGGGTGGTCTGTCGAGGCCGCGCCGGGCGCGCCGCGCCATGCTCGCCCGTTCGAGTGAACCCAAGACCTCAGGCGGTCATCGCCGCCCTGACCAGCGCGGTGTCGGTGAACTGCTCGAAGCGCACGATCCGGCCGCCGCGCACCGTGAAGCGATGGGCGACCCGGACCGCGAGCGGCTTTCCGGTGTCCTTGTGGACGGCCGTGTAGCGGCCCAGGACCACCACGGTCTCGCCGTCCACCACGTAGTCGTCGTCGTGCGCCGTCCAGTTGTCCCACTCGGCGGCCAGCCGCTCCATCACGTTGGCGGTCACGCCCTTCGGGGTGCGGTAGGTGCCCGCCAGCGGGAAGCCGGCCATCTCGGTCCACTCGACGTCCTCGGCCAGGGTGGCGCGCAGCGCCGCCAGGTCGCCCTGGGCGGACGCCAGGTACTGGCGGCGCACCACGTCGGCGGGGGCGGACGACTCGGCGAAGGCGGAGACGTCCCGGGGGATGTCGATCACGGCCCGCTCACCCCCACGCCATCTCGCCCATGACGACCTTGGTGCCGATGTCCACCGCGATCCGCAGCCCCAGCTTCGGGAACCGCCGCTCCAGCGCCTCCTTGGCGGCCGCGGCGTCCGCGGCCCGGCCGATCTCGGTCTCGAAGGCGCGCAGGTAGGCGCGGGTGTGGTCGACGGCGTTCAGGTCGGTGGGCGCGCCCGCGACCCGGTGGCCGGCCGCCACCCAGGTCGGGTGGAGCGCCTCGATGCCGTCCAACAGGTCGATCCAGGCCGTCCGTTGGGCGGGGGCGGGGGTGTCGGCCGTCCACACGTGGAGGCCCTCGAAGAGCAGCACCCCGCCCAGTACGGCGCGGTGGTGGTGCTGCCAGAGGTAGTGCCGGTCCGGCAGGTGGAAGTCGGCGCCGCGCAGTTCGAAGCGGTGCCCCTCGAAGACCAGCTCGTCCCCGTGCAGCACCTCGGGCCGCACCAGCCGGGTGGGCAGCTCGGGGCCCAGGTGCGCCCAGGCCCGCAGTTTGGCCTCGTACGTCTCCTGGATGTGTTCGACGGTCGAGGCGGTGGCCAGGAAGCGGGCCCTCGGGAAGGCGTCCTGGACCTCCTGGGCGCCGAAGTAGAAGTCGGGATCGCCGTGGCTGACGAACACGGTGGTCAGCCGCTTGCCGCTCGCCGTGATCCGCTCGGCCAGGCGGCGGCCGTCGGAGCGGGTGAACCCGGCGTCCACCAGCAGGGCGTCCTGCGGGCCGGTGACCAGGACGGAGGTCTTGTTGAGCGAGCTGTCGGGGCTGTCGATGATCTCGAAGTCAAGAGCACTCACGTTGGGGGTCCTTCCTCCGGACGGGCGCGCCACGCCGCCAGCATCCGTGCTCGGCCCGGCGTCCGCATCCGGAAGGGCCGCGCCCCGGGCCGGGCACCCCCGGGCCGGGCACCCCCGGCCCGGGGCGGACGCCGTCACCGCGCCGGGCCCAGCCGCAGCACCGCCAGCGCCCCCAGCGCGGTGGCCGCGGCGAGCGGCACCCACAGCGCCCCGGGGCCGACCGCGAGCAGCGCCGTCAGCGCGGCCGGCGCGGCCGCCCGGCCCACCCCCGACGACAGCTCCCAGCGCGCCAGCGCCCGACCGAGCAGGTGCGGCGGGGCGACGGACGCCACCAGCGCCGTCCCCGAGCCGGTGTAGAGGATCTCGCCCAGCGTGTACAGCACCGAGACCGCCGCGATGCCGGCCGCCCCCGACAGGCCCCCCAACGAGCCGGCCGCCCAGAAACCCAGGTACGACACCGCGAGCAGCGCCCCGGAGGCTGCCAGCACGGCACGCCGCGAACGGTCCGCCAGCCGCAGCACCAGGGCCAGTTGCAGGGCGATCACCAGCACCGTGTTGCCGACGAAGATGCCCGACGACCAGGCCGGCGAGGCGTGCAGGTGCAGCACCAGCAGCGCCGGCAGCGCCACCTCCAGCACGTCGAAGCAGAACGCGTACGGCACGTTGGCGAGGCTCAGCAGGCTGATCCGGCGCAGCGGTTCCGCCCTTTCCCGCGGGTCGGCCGGCCGGTCCTGCCTCGGCGCCCGGACCCGCAGCGAGCCCACCAGGCAGGCCGCGCCGAGCGCGGCCGCGCCGGTCACCCCGGCCAGCAGCCGGATCGTGCCCGCCCCGCCGTTCACCGCGAGGGTGGCCAGCAGCGCGCCCGCGCCCATGCCGGCGTTGCGCAGCGACCGCCCGGCGGCCAACGCGGCGTCCCGCAGCCGGCCCTCGGTCAGCGTGCTCACCACCGCCGCGTGGGTGGTCGGCCAGGACTGGCTGCCCACCCCGAACAGCACCGCCGCCGCGGTGAACCCCGGCAGGCCGTCCGCGAGCAGCAGGACGAGGGCACCCGCCGCCCGCAGCACCAGCGTGACGGCGGCGGGCAGGGTCCGGGCACCGCGGTCGATCCAGCGGCCGGTCAGCGGCACCGCCAGCAGGCCCGCCACCATCCCGGCCGAGAGCGCCGGCCCCGCCGCACCGGCGTCCAGGCGCAGCACGCTCACGCCGTACAGCAGCAGGAACGGCCGCAGCAGGCCGCCGCCCACCGCGTCCACCACCAGCGCGACCGCGTAGCGGGGGCCGCCGGCGGCGGTCAGCAGCCCCAGCAGTGCGGACGGGCCCCGGCGGCCGGCGACCGGCACGTGGGCGACGGGCTCGTGGGCGACCGGCTCGGCGGACTTCTCCCGGATCAGGTTCATGGCCGGTACCGTCGGCCCGGCGCGGCCCCTCCGGCACGCGGATTGACGTCAACCGTCAATCCGCGCGGGCCCGGCCGACGGGGGGTGACAGGATCGCCGGTGTGAGCTTGACGATCGACATCACCGGCCTGCCCGACGAGCGGCTGCTCTTCACTCCCTCCCCGCTCGGCGAACTGAACGCCATGCTGCACGTGCTCTCCGAGCCCGCGCACCACCCCGCGCTGCACGGCTGGGCCGGCGCCACCACCGCCGCGATCCCGCCCGAGCTGTCCGAACGGCTGCTGGAGGCCGACTTCCTCTGGCGCTCCTCGCGCGCCGACTTCCTCGTCCCCGGCCTGCCCGGCGCCACCCTCACCGAGGAACTCGACGCCGTCGACCGGATCGACGACGAGCGGTACGTCGCCGCCGCCCTCATCACCACCTGCGGCGCCTCCCGGCTCACCCACCGGATGGGCTCCCCGCTCACCGACCCGGCCGCCAACGAGCGGGCCCGGGAACTCGCCCTCGCCCGCGGCCCCCGGCAGGCCGCCTTCGCCGACCGGCTGCTCGCCGACCCACCGGCCGTCCGGGCCCTGGTCCGGCGGATGCTGGAGGACTGCCGGTCCGCGTTCTTCGCCGACGCCTGGCAGCGCGTCCTGCCCGACCTCGCCGCCGACGCCCGGCGCAAGGCCGACCTGCTCGCCCGCCACGGCCTCGCCGAGGCACTCGCCGGCATCTCGCCCTCCGTCACCCTCGACCAGGGCACGGACGGGCGGCGCCGGATCGTCATCGACAAGCTCCAGGACAACACCACCAGCGGCACCGACGCGGGCGGCGTCACCTTCATCCCCACCGCCTTCGGCCGCCCGCACCTCCTGGTGGTGCACGAGCGCGGCTGGCGGCCCGTCCTCCAGTACCCCGTCGCCGAGACCGGCCTGCCCGAGCCCGTCTCGCTCGCCCTCGTCCAGCAGCGCCTGGAGGCGCTCGCCCACCCCGTCCGGCTGCGCCTCGCCCGCACCATGGCCCGCGGCCCGCACACCACCGGCGAACTCGCCTCCGCCTGGCAGCTCAGCGCCCCGGAGGTGTCCCGGCACCTGGCCGTCCTGCGCAAGGCCGGGCTGCTCACCGCCCGGCGGCGCGGGCGGTACATGCTCTACGAACTCGACCTGGCGGGCAGCGCCCGGCTCGGCTCGGACCTGCTGGAAGCGGTGCTGCGATGAGCGGGAACAGCGCCGGGGAGGTGGACGTTCGTCCGGTCATGAACGACGACGCCGCACCCACCGTCCTGCGCTACGCCGCCTTCGCCACCCGCCCCGAGGGCGGCAACCCGGCCGGCGTGGTGCTCGACGCCACCGGGCTGACCACCGAGCGGATGCTCGCCATCGCCGCGGAGGTCGGGTACTCCGAGACCGCCTTCCTGACCGCCGGCTCCGGCGAGGGCACCTACCGGGTGCGGTACTTCAGCCCGCTCGCCGAGGTGCCGTTCTGCGGGCACGCGACGGTCGGCTCCGCCGTCGCGCTGGCCGAGCGGGTCGGCCCCGGGCGGTACGTGTTCGAGACCGCGGCCGGGGACGTCCCGGTCGAGATCGAGCGCGGGGCCGACGGGCTGCTGCGCGCCACCCTCACCAGCGTCGAACCGAAGGTCGAGGAGGTGTCGGCGGCCGACGTCGAGGAGGCGCTCGCCCTGCTCGGCTGGTCCGCCGCCGACCTCGATCCGGCCCTGCCGCCCCGGGTCGCCTACGCGGGCGCCCGGCACCTGGTCCTGCCGGTCGCCACCCGCGAGCGGCTGGCCCGCCTGGACTACGACTTCGACGGGCTCGCCGCCTACATGCGGGCCCGCGACCTGACCACCCTCCAGCTCGCCTGGCGCGAGGCGCCCGAGGTCTTCCACGTCCGCGACCCGTTCCCGGTCGGCGGCGTGGTCGAGGACCCGGCCACCGGCGCCGCGGCGGCCGCCTTCGGCGCGTACCTGCGGGAACTCGGCGCGGCGCCGGCCCCGGTGGTGCTGACCCTGCGCCAGGGCGACGACCTGGGCCGTCCGGGCGTGCTGCGGGTCGAGCTGCGGACGGAGGACACCCGGGTACGGGTGTCGGGCACGGCCGTGGCGATCGGCTAGGGCCGGACAGGGCCCGGCACCGCGGCGGGCGCGGAAAACCGTTGGCCCCGGTCCGGGGTGGTGGGCCAAGCTGCTGCGATGCAGCGAGCGAGCAACCGGACCGTGACGGTCGATCTCACCTACGGGGACGAGTACTTCGGGCAGCTGGGCCCCTTCGAGGCGGACCTCGGCTGGTGGTCCTCGGTGGACGAGGTGGTCGCGCGGGCCACCGAGCTGGCCGGGGTGCCGGTGCTGGTGGCGCGGCTGGTCGAGGGGCGCAGCGAGGAGCCCGGACACGGTGGGCGGGTCCGGTACCACGCCGAGGCGCTGAGCCGGCCCGCCGCGCCGGCCGCCGGCGCCCCGGACGCCGGGACGGCCGCGCTGCTCGGCCCGGCCGAACGCCGCGCCGCCTGGGCCACCCCGGAGGGGCTGCGGGCCGCCCTGGACTGGGCGCGGGAGGAACTGGCCGCCGCCGGCCGCCCGTTGGCCGCGCCCGCCCGGCAGATCCGGACCTGGAACCTCTCCGGCCTCTTCCGCCTCCCCACCGCGACCGGCGCCGACGCCTGGCTGAAGACCACGACGCCCGCGTTCAACGCCCGGGAGGGCGAGGTGATCGCGCTGCTCGGCGGCGTCGACCGCACGCTCGTGCCGACCGTCCTCGCCGCCGATCCGGCCGGCGGGCGGCTGCTGCTCGACCACGTCCCCGGCGAGGACTGCTGGAACCCGTCGGCCGGGACCGTCGCCGACGTCGTCCCCCGCCTGGTCGCCGCGCAGGCGGCGCTGGCCTCCCGCCCGGGCGACCTGGCCGGCCTGCGCGACCGCACGCCCCGCGCGCTGGCGGCCCAGCTGACGGCCCTGCTGGACCGCCTGCCCGAGGAGACCGACCTGACCGCCGGGGAACGGGACCGGCTGTCCGGCTTCACGGCCGCGCTGCCCGGTCTGCTGGAGCGGCTCGCCGCCTGCGGCCTCCCGGAGACGCTGCTGCACGGTGATTTCCACCCCGGCAACTGGCGCTCCGACGGCGTGGACACGGTGGTCGTCGACTACGCCGACTCCTGCCTGGGCCACCCCGCCCTGGACGGGCTGCGCCCCCGCGCCTACCTCGCCCCGGAGGCCTGGCGCCACCACGCCCGGGTCTGGGCGGAGGCCTGGCGGCGCCACGCTCCCGGCTCCGACCCGGAGCGCGCCCTCGAACTCGCCGAGCCGCTGTACCACGTGTCGTACGCCCTGCGTTACCAGGAGTTCCTGGACCACATCGAGCCGAGCGAACGCCCGTACCACGAGGGGGATCCGGCCGCCGAGCTGCGTGCCGCGCTGGCCTGCGGGGCGGCCGGCAGCCCGACGTAGACTGCCGGGGTGGAACGACCGACGCCGGCCCCCGGGCCCTCCGGGATCGCCGTCCTGCCCGAGCTGCCGTTGCAGGAGCTGGAGTGTTTCTCCGTCCTCGTCCACCAGCTGCACTTCGGGCGGACGGCGCTGCGCCTGGGCGTCTCGCAGGGCCGGGTCTCCCAGCTGATCAAGCGCCTGGAGGGCCGGGTGGGCGCCCCGGTGTTCCGGCGGACCAGCCGCCGGGTCGAACTGACCGAGCTGGGGCGGGCGCTGGCCGAGCAGGTGGTACCGGCCTTCGAGCGGCTCCGGGAGGGCTACGACGCCGCCCGGGCGGGGGCCGCGACGGCCCGGCCGCTGCGGCTGGGTTTCCAGTGCGCGGTGTACGAGCCGGTCGCCCGGGTGGTCGCGAGCCTGCCGGAGGGGACGACGCAGTTGGTCGAACTGCCGTGGGCGGACCCGTTCTCCGACCTCGCCCGCGGTGAGGTGGACCTGGCCATCGTGCTCGCCCCGTGCCGGGAGCCGGGGCTGGAGGTGCTGCTGGAGTTCTCCCGGCAGCCGGTGTTCGTGGCGGTCTCCGCCGCGCGGCGCCTCGACGGTGCGCGGGGCCTGACCGCCGACGAGCTGGCCGAGCTGCCGCTGATCGAGCCGCGTGGTCCGGCGCCCGAGTACTGGCGGGAGGTGAACGCGCCCCGGCGGACGCCGAGCGGGCGGGAGCTGACCTACGCGGCGGGCGCGGCCACCATCCAGGCGGGCCTGTCGATGGTGGCCGGCACCCGTCAGGGCCTGCTGTTGTGCGAGCGCAGCGCCGCGTACGTCCAGCGGCCGGACGTCCGCTTCCTGCCGGTGCCCGAGCTGGAGTTCAGCACGCTGGAGGTGGTTCAGCGGGAGGGGCGGCCGCACCGGCTGACGGGCGAGTTCGTCGAGCGGCTGGCCGGGCACGTCGACTGAGCCGGCGCCGAGCCCGCCGGTCAGGGTCGCCGTCCGGTCAGATCGGGCCAGGCGAGGCCAGGTCAGCCCGCCGTCCGGTCAGGCCCGGTCCGTCCGCCGTCCGGTCAGGCCCGGTCCGCCCGCCGGTCGGGCCGGGAGAACAGGGTGAGCAGCAGCCCGGCGCCGGCCAGGGCGGCCGCGGTGAGCAGTACGGCGTGGTCGCCGGCCCGGTCGACGACCAGTCCGCCGGCCAGCGAGCCGAGCGCGATGCTCGCGTTGAACACGCCCGCCCAGAGGGCCGCCGAGGCCTCGACCCGGGCCGGGTCGGCGAGGCGGAACCAGGTCTGGGTGGAGACCGACACCCCGCCGTACGAGACGCCCCAGAGGACCAGGACGAGCAGGACGGTGACGAGGCCGCCGGTGGCCGACCCGAGCAGCGCGGTGGCGAGGGTGACGCCGGCGAGGGCGAGGGTGACGGCCGTCTTCGGGCGGCGCCCGGACAGCGGGCCGAGGGTGAAGTTCCCGGCGACGCCCGCGAGTCCGTACACCAGCAGGCAGGTGGCGATCGTGCCGGTGCTCAGACCGGCGTCGGCTTCGAGGACCGGGCGGACGTAGGTGTAGCCGGCGAAGTGGCCGAGTACGACGAACGCGGTGATGACGGCTCCGGTGGCGACGCCGCGGTGGCGCAGGACGCCGGCCAGGCCGTCCGGTCGTGCGCGCCGTCGTGCCGGCAGCGGGGGCAGGGTGGAGGCGAGGACGGCGGCGGAGGCCGCGCCGAGCAGGGCGAGTGCCCAGAACGCGGCGCGCCAGTCGAGCAGCGCGGCCAGGTAGGTGCCCAGCGGGACGCCGAGGACGGAGGCGATGGAGACGCCGGAGAAGATCAGCGTCATGGCCAGTGCGAGGCGGGGGCCGTCGGCGAGACGCGGGCCGAGGCTGGCGACCAGGCCCCAGACGATGCCCATGGCGGCGCCGAGCAGGACCCGGCCGACGGCGAGGACGGCGAAGTCCGGGGCCAGCGCCGTCACCGCGTTGGCCAGGCTGAGCAGCAGCATGAAGGCGACCAGGACGGCCTTGCGGTCGCGCGGGCCGACGAGCGCCGGGGCGAAGGGGGAGAGGGCGGCGGCGATCAGGCCGGTGATGGTGAGGGAGAGGCCGGTGGCCCCGTCGGTGACGCCGAGGCTGTGGGACATCGGGGTGAGCAGGCCGACCGGCATCATCTCGGAGGACACCAGGGTGAAGGTGGCGAGGGCGACGGCGAGGACCGGGAACCAGCGGTGGGCGGTGGGTGGACCGGCCGGTGGGTCGAGGTCTTCGGGGGTCCGCGGGTGGGGGGCCGCAGCGGTTTCCGCGTTTGTCATGCGACCCAGCTCACCAGCC
>NZ_JBHUAF010000238.1:0-13066 GCF_042789895.1 Kitasatospora sp. NPDC056783 | reverse complement strand
CCCTGATGAACCCCGAAGGACTGCCCGAGATCGACGTCTACCGGCAGGTGTCGGTCGCCACCGGATCGAAGCTGGTCTTCGTCGCCGGCCAGGTCGCCTGGGACGCGGAGGGAAGGACGGTCGGCGAGGGCGACCTCGCCGCGCAGACCGAGCGGTGCTACCTCAACGTCGCCACCGCCCTCGACGCCGCCGGAGCGTCCCGGTCGGACCGGGGCAGCCTCCCCCCGCGAGGCTGCCTCGGCCCGGTGGAGGTACCGGGACGGGGTGCGGAGCGGCGACGGCGGTCGATCGGTGTCCGAACGGTTCCGCCGGTCGGCTGACCGCACCGGCCTGAGAACTGTGCCCGACGGTCACATGAATGTTCGAGCACTTCCGGGGGTTGTGAGACACTTCCGTCCGTCTCAGCGCCATGACCTGGGGTTTGGGACGCCGGGCCGACAAGGGTGGAGACGCCCGGACGCCGAACGGCCGGGCCGGGACCCCGCCGTCCACCCCGTCCCCCCGTTCCCCGTTTCATGAGTTTGGAGCGCCGCAATGGGTTCCGCCTGGAAGCAGCTGCCCGAGGAGCTGTCCGAGCCCGCCAGACGCCTGGCGGAGGAGCTCCGGACCATCAAGGACACCGCCGGACTGTCGCTGTCCGAACTGGCCGCCCGGACCCACTACAGCCGGGCCTCCTGGGAGCGCTGGCTCAACGGCAAACGGGTCGTCACCGAGCAGGCGCTGGACGCGCTGGCCAGGGCGGTGGACTGCGACGGGGCCGCCCTGCGAGCGCTGTGGCGCCAGGCGGTGGACGGGCCGGAGGCCGGGACCCCGGCGCGGCCGGCCGTTGCCGGAGCCGCCGCCGACGGGCCTTCGGACCCCGGGGAGCCGACCGCCGGGGCTGCGGCCGTCGACGAGCCGGCCCCCGACGAGCCGGCCGTCGAGGACGCGACCCCGCAGGAACCGGCCGGCGGCGAGGTGCTGACGACCGCGCAGGACCCCGCCCCCGCCCCCGTCCTCTGGTGGCGGCGCCCGGCGGCACTGGTCTCCGGCGCGGCCGTCCTGGCACTGCTGCTGGTACTGGCGGGCCTGCGGATCAGCCGGTCCGACGAGCCCGCCGCGACGGTCGGGGTGGCGGCCGTCTCCGCGAGCGTCGGCGCGAGCGCCAAGTCCGGGGCCTCCGGCCCCGACTGTCAGGGCGTCGGCTGCGCGCACAAGGACCCGAAGACCACCGGCTGCGGCCAGGACGCCCGCACCCTGCAGACCCAGGTGATCGGCAAGGTGGTCGTCTACCTCCGGTACAGCCAGGCCTGCCGGGCCGCCTGGGCGGCCATCACCGAGGGCGAGCCGAAGGACTACGCGACGATCACCGACAGCACCGGCGACAGCGAGACGGCACTCATCCACTGGGGCTACGACAACTACTCGCCGATGCTGGACGCGGCGGACCCTGCCGTCACCTTCCAGGTCTGCGGCTACCAGCCGGCCGGCCACGACTGCACGGCGACGGTCGCCGACCTGGCCGGGGTGGTGGCCTCCACCCCGATCCCGATCGGACGCGCCTCGCCCCCGCCCGGCACCGGCGCGAGCGCCACCACCACCCCGGACCCGGCCTCGCCGGTCGCCCCCGCGCCCACCGACCCGCCGGCTCCGAGCGGCGCGGAGAACCCCTCCTGAGCCCGCCGGTCAGTCCAGGTAGCCGCGCAGCTGCTCGGCGTGGGCGTGGTCACGGAGCTTGAGCAGGGTCTTCGACTCGATCTGGCGGATCCGCTCCCGCGTCACGCCGAACAGCGCGCCGATCTCCTCCAGCGTGCGCGGCCGGCCGTCGTCCAGCCCGTAGCGGAGCTGCACGACCTGGCGCTCCCGCTCCCCCAGGGTGGCCAGGACGGCGTCCAGGTGCCGGCGCAGCAGCAGGAAGGCCGCGGACTCGGCGGGCGAGGCGGCGTCGGCGTCCTCGATCAGGTCCCCGAGCGCGACGTCCTCCTCCTCGCCGACCGGGGTGTGCAGCGAGATCGGCTCCTGGGCCAGCCGGAGCAGCTCGCGCACCCGCTCCTCGGTCAGCTCCAGCACGGCGGCGATCTCGGCCGCCGTGGGCTCCAGGCCGCGCTCCTGGAGCAGCCCGCGCTGTGCCCGGACCACCCGGTTGATCAGCTCGACCACGTGCACCGGCACCCGGATCGTCCGGGCCTGGTCGGCCAGCGCCCGGCTCATCGCCTGCCGGATCCACCAGGTCGCGTACGTGGAGAACTTGAACCCCCGGGCGTAGTCGAACTTCTCCACCGCCCGGATCAGGCCCAGGTTGCCCTCCTGGACCAGGTCCAGCAGGGTCAGCCCGCGGCCGACGTAGCGCTTGGCGACGGAGACCACCAGGCGCAGGTTCGCCTCGATCAGGCGGCGCTTGGCGATCCGGCCCCGCACCACCAGGGTGTCCAGCTCCCCGGCCAGCGGGTCGGGCGGCGGCGGGTCGAGGTCCAGCCGCTCCTCGGCGAAGACGCCGGCCTCCACCCGGCGGGCCAGCTCGACCTCCTCCTCGGCGGTGAGCAGGCGGATCCGGCCGATCTCGCGGAGGTACTGGCGCAGCAGGTCGGCGGCGGGGCCGGTCTCCTCCGCGGGCACCCGGCGCCGCCCGTCCGGCTCCTCGGGCTCGACGTCGCCCTCGCCCTCGCCCTCGGGTTCGGGTACGGGCTCGGGCTCCGGGCTGTCGGGGTGGCCCTCCGGCAGGCCCTGGGCGGGGACCCTGGCACCGTCGGGGGGCGCCGTCCCGGCCCGGCCGTGGTGGGTGTCCTGCTCCCCGGCCGTCCGGCGGCCGCCCGGTCCGGCGGGATTCGCTCGCGTGCTGGTGGTGGTCGCTGCGACGAGGCCTTGCTCCACGGGCATCCCCTCGGGGCGGGCGCGACTCTGGCGGACCCGCGCTGTACGGAGGTGGGCGCCCTCCAGTGTGCGGTACGCCACACTCCGTGGCCGAGACTCGTGCGCCGACTTTCTGGCGGAGAAGGGGGCGCGGCCGGTGTCGCGGCGCGCGTTACAGCGCCGCCGCGCCCCGGCTGCGCAGCTGCTGCCCGTACTGCTGGAGCTGCCACAGCTCGGTCTGCACGGCGTGCAGCTGCTCGGCCCCGGCCCGGGGACCGAGCCGCTGGAGGTAGCCGCGGACCTCGGTGATCCGCCGGTCCACCGCCAGCATCCGCAGCTTGACCAGGAACTCCCCCGCGTAGACGGCGTCCGCCTTGCGGCGCGAGCGCACCGGCTCGACGGTCAGCTCGGTGACCAGCGAGCGCACCTGGTCGTCCGGGGACGCCTCGCGCACCGCGCTGGTGAAGTCGGGCAGGGTCGCCCCGTACGCGGCGCCGCCGGCCTTGGCGATGGCCTGCCGGACGGCGGTGTACGGCGGGGTCGGGAACTCGTCCTCGCCGTAGTGGTCGAAGGCCGGGCTGACCAGGTCCGGGTGCTGGAGCGCCAGCTTGAGCAGCTCGCGCTCGACGAACTGGGCCGGGTCGCGCGGGTTGAGCCGGAAGGAGGGCTGCGCGGGACGCTGCGGCTGGAGCGGCTCGGGGCGGCGCTGGGCGGCCGCGCCGCGCGGGTTCTGCTGGCGTTCGCGGTCCCAGCGGGCCAGCTGGGAGATCCGGCGGACGACGAACTGCTCGTCCAGGATGCCGAGCATGCCGGCCAGCCGGACCGCGTACTCGTGCTGGATCGAGCGGTCCTTGATCTTGGCGACGATCGGGGCCGCCTCCTCCAGCGCCGCCGAACGCCCCTCCGGGGTGTCCACCCGGTGCCGGGCCACCGCCGAGGTCAGCGCGAACTCGAACAGCGGGACCGGGTTGTCGATCAGCTGCTTGACCGCCTCGTCGCCCTGGGCCAGCCGCAGCTCGCACGGGTCCATGCCGCCCGGGCTGATCGCGATGGAGGTCTTGGCGGCGAACTTCTGGTCGTCCTCGAAGGCGCGCAGGGCGGCCTTCTGGCCGGCCGCGTCGCCGTCGAAGGTGAAGACGGTCTCGCCCCGGTACTGGGAGGTGTCCATCAGCAGCCGGCGGATGATCTTGATGTGGTCCTCGGCGAAGGCCGTACCGCAGGTCGCCACCGCGGAGGTGACCCCGGCCAGGTGGCAGGCCATCACGTCGGTATAGCCCTCGACCACCACCGCGCGGCCCGACTTGGCGATCTCCTTCTTCGCCAGGTCGATGCCGTACAGCACGTGGGACTTCTTGTAGATCGGCGTCTCGGGGGTGTTCAGGTACTTCGGCCCGTTGTCGTCCTCGCGCAGACGGCGGGCGCCGAAGCCGACCACCTCACCCGCGATGTCCCGGATCGGCCAGACCAGCCTGCCCCGGAAGCGGTCGATCAGACCGCCGCGCTGGCCCTGCGAGGCCAGGCCGCCCTGGAGGATCTCCTTGTCGGTGAAGCCCTTGCCGCGCAGGTAACGGACCAGGTGCTCCCACCCCGCGGGGGCGTATCCGACGCCGAAGGTCTGCGCGGCCTCCTCGTCGAAGCCGCGCTCGGCCAGGAAGCGGCGGCCGATCTCCGCCTCCGGCGAGGCCAGCTGCTCCCGGTAGTAGGCGGCCGCCACCTTGTGCGCCTCGACCAGCCGGGTGCGCTCGCCCTGCTGGTGGCGGGGGCTGTAGCCGCCCTCCTCGTAGCGCAGGGTGATGCCGGCCTGGGCGGCCATCCGCTCGACGGCCTCGGCGAAGGTGAAGTGCTCGATCTTCATCAGGAAGGCGATGGTGTCGCCGTTCTCCTGGCAGCCGAAGCAGTGGAAGACGCCCTTGGCGGGGTTCACGTAAAAGGAGGCGGACTTCTCGTCGTGGAAGGGACAGACGCCCTTGTACTCGCCGCCGCCACCGTTGGTCAGCTGTACGTAGTCGCCGACCACCGCGTCGATCGGCAGTGCGCTGCGCACCGCCTGTACGTCTTCGTCCCTGATCCGCCCGGCCACCCCGGAAGTCTACTGGGGCGGCCGGGCTTTCCGGCTGCGCCGGGGGGCAGGGGCCGGCGGACGGAAGGGAGCGCCTCCCGGCGGGGCGGGGAGGGGGCGGGTAGGGGACGAACGCGCCCACCGGGGTGCCGGGCGGGGAGGCGGGCTGTCCGCCCGGGCCCGGCGGGGTCCGCCGGGCGGGCCCTACGCCCAGGCGGCGCCGACCAGCTTGGCGTGCAGGGCCAGGGCCGAGGCGTCCGTCAGGGTGGCGATCTGGTCGACGACCGTGCGCAGGGCGGCGCGGTCGTCCTCGGCCTCCCGGTACATCGCGGCGAACACCGGGTCCAGCCCCTCGGGAGCGCGCTGGGTGAGGACGTACGCCAGCTCGGCGATCACGATCCGCTGGCGGGCCCGCAGCTGGGCCTGCTCGGCGCGCTGCATCACGTAACGGACGGCGACCGCCTTGAGCACCGCGCACTCCAGCCGGACCTCCCGCGGCACCACCAGCTCGGCGGCGTAGCGGGTGAGCCGGCCGGGGCCGTAGCGGGCGCGGGTGGCCTGCTCGGCGGCCAGGCAGAACCGGCCGATCAGCTGGCTGGTGAGGTCCTTGAGCCCGGCCCGGGCGCGCGCGGTGCCGTCGTAGGAGCGCGGCCACCACTCCTGGGCGAACAGCCGGTCCAGGGCGTCGGACAGCTCCTGCGGCTCGGCGTCCGGGGCGTAGTGCTCGGCGACCTTGAAGAGCTCGGCGCGCTCGCTCGGGGAGCGCAGGGCGGCCGGGTCGATGTGGCCGGCCTGGAGGCCGTCCTCGACGTCGTGGGTGGAGTAGGCCACGTCGTCGGACCAGTCCATCACGGTGGCCTCGAAGCACTTGAGCCCGGCCGGGGACCCGGCCCGCAGCCAGCGGAAGACCGGCAGGTCGTCGGCGTAGACGCCGTACTTCGGCGAGGCCGGGTCGGTGGGGTGGGCGCCCTTGGTCCACGGGTACTTGGTGGCGGCGTCGAGGGCGGCCCGGCTCAGGTTGAGGCCGACACTGCGGCCCGGCCAGGGGGCGAGCCGGGCGGCGGGCCGCTCCTCCTGGGGCGCGAAGCGCTTGGGTTCGAGCCTGGTGAGGATGCGCAGCGACTGGGCGTTGCCCTCGAAGCCGCCGCAGGCCTCGGCGGCCTGGTCGAGGGCCTCCTCGCCGGTGTGGCCGAACGGCGGGTGGCCGATGTCGTGGGCCAGGCAGGCCGTCTCCACCAGATCCGGGTCGCAGCCCAGGGCGGCACCCAACTCCCGCCCGACCTGGGCGCATTCCAGGGAGTGGGTGAGCCGGGTGCGCGGGAAGTCGCTGCGCATCGGGGCGACCACCTGGGTGGTGCCGGCCAGCCGGCGCAGCGCGGCCGAGTGCAGCACCCGGGCGCGGTCGCGCTGGAAGGCGGTGCGGCCGGGGCGTTTGTCGGGTTCGGGGACCCAGCGGGCCTCGGCGGCGCGGTCGTACGGGATCGGGGCGGCGAGGCGGTGCGTGGTGTCATCCATATGCGCCTCACCGTACGCCGCGCCCCCGACACGCGGGGTGTGCCGCGCGCGAAGGGGCGGGGGCCGGGGCGTGAACGGTGCACGGCGCGCGGACGCCCGCCCCGACGGGCCGGCCGGGCCGTGCGGCGGGCCCGGGACTCAGCCCTTGATCGCCTTGACGACCACCCCGGCGGCCGCCTCCTGCCCCTGGGCGTTGGGGTGGATCGGCGCCATCCCACGGCGCGGGAGCGGCGGTTCGACCCAGCGCTTGTCCTCCCCCGCGCACATGTCGTGCCCGGCCGAGGGCTGGGCGAGGTCCACGAACACCGCGCCGGCCGCCTCCGCGCGCTGCCTGAGCATGCCGTTGAGCTGCTGCTCCTTCTCGACCAGGAAGCCCAGGTCGGCGGCGGCCACGGCGTTGCCGAGCACCGGCCGGCAGCTCGCCGGGTCGGCCGGGAGCAGCCCCGGGTACCCGACCACGTAGACCTTGGCCTTCGGGGCGCGCTTCCCGATCTCCTGGAGCACCCGGCCGAGCCGTTCGCCGGCCGCGTCCACCCTGCGCTGGACCTCGTCGGTTCCGTTTCCGGCGGCGTAGTGGTCACGGCAGGGCGACTTTCCGGACCGGTCGCCACCGTCGGTGATCACGCCCTTGACGAGGTCCACCAGGTTCTCCTTGGCGCACTCCGTCACGACCTCCGTGAAACCGGCGTCGTTGCCGCCGATCCCCAGGGTGACCAGCCGGGTGTCCGCCGTCAGCGCGTCCAGCTGGGCCCGGTTGGTGCCGTCGGCGACCTTCTGCGGGCCGGTCAGGTCCCCGGTGCGGGCACTGCTGCAACTGACGTCGGTGAACTGCCCGGGGGCCAGCGAGAGCGCCTTGGCCACCAGCGAGGGGTAGTTGACCCCGGAGCGGCGGCAGGCGCCCGGCTCGCCGGTCTGCGGCGGGATGTCCAGCCCGGCGGTGTACGAGTCGCCGAGCGCGACGTACGGGCCGGTGGGCGGCGGGGCCGGCGTCGGCGACGAGGTCGCGGCGCCCTGCGCGCGGTCGGGCACCGCGCCCGCGAAGCCGCTCCCGCCGCCGGCCGAACCGCCTCCGCCTCCGCACCCGGCCAGCAGCAGCGCGGCCAGTCCGGCGGTCAGGGCGAGCGTCGGGCGGGCGGTCGTCGGCATGGTCTTCCCCCGGGGATGCGAGTCACGGTCGGCTCCTGACGGCGGCCCGTCCCCCGGGCACCTCACGGGCCAACGAACGCCCGGGGCCCGATGACTCCCGACCGGGCGAAATCGCCTCCGGACGGACCAGGACCGGCCGGAGTGCGCCCCGGGGGGCGCCATCGCTCCCCCGCCACTCCCCCGTTCCCGCCCCGTTCTTCCCCCGCTACTCCGCGTCGCGCTCGTGCTCGGCCAGGAACTGCTCGAAGCGCCGCCCCAGTTCGTCCGCCGAGGGCAGGTCCACCGGCTCGGCCAGCAGGCTCTCCCGGCCCTCCGCGCCCGCCACCGCGTCGTACTGGCCCTCCATGCCGCGGATCGCCGAACGCAACTCGCCGTCCCCCTGGGCCAGCTGCTCCTCGATGTCGGCGTAGACCTCGGACACCCGCTCGCGCAGCCCGGTGCCGGGCAGCACCAGCCCGGTGGCGGACTGCGTCGCCTCCAGGACCAGCACGGCCGCGGCCGGGTAGGCGGAGCGGGCCACGTAGTGCGGGACGTGCACGGCGAAGCCGAGGACGTCGTGCCCGGCCTCGGCCAGGCGGTACTCCACCAGGGCCTGGGCGCTGCCCGGCACCTGCGCCTGCTCGAACCACTGCGGGTAGCCCGGGGCGAGGTCCAGCCGGTTGCCGTGCGGCGTCAGGCCGACCGGGCGGGTGTGCGGCACGCCCATCGGGATGCCGTGGAAGTCGACCGAGAGCCGGACCTCGAAGCGCTCCACCAGCTCGCGGACGGCGCGCGCGAAGCGCTCCCACTCGACGTCCGGCTCGGGGCCGGTGAGCAGCAGGAACGGCGCTCCGGCGGCGTCGTGGACGAGCTGGAGCAGGATCTCCGGCGGGTCGTAGGACACCCAGCGGTCGTGGTCGAAGACCATCGACGGGCGGCGGGCCCGGTAGTCCACCAGACGGTCGTGGTCGAAGCGGGCCACCACCTGCGGCGATCCCGTCTCCAGCAGGTGCTCCACCACCTGGCCGCCGGCCTCGCCGGCGTCCATGAAGCCCTCGTAGTGCTGGAGCAGCACCAGGCCGGCACCGGTGTCGCGCAACTGCGCGTTGGCCGCGGCCACGGCGGCCACGCCCTGCTGATCCAGCTCGTACAGCGCCTGGAAGTCACGCACCGCGCACCCAACCCCGTTCTCTGCTCGTCCCGGTCGACCGGCTTCTCGTCCTCTGCAGCGTGCCGGGCGCCGCCGGAATTCCCGCTCCGCCCGCCGACCTGGACCCGCCCGCTCCGGTCCTGGTCACGCACGGCGGACGGACCGGCGGACAGGCCTGCGGACGACCCGCCCGAGGAGCGTTCGGGGACCGGTCCCGCGGCTCGCCGCGGGGCGTGCCCGACGGCCTCGGCCGACCGGTCCGGACCATGATCGCACCCGGCGGCAGAGCCCCTGGTCACAGCCATGGTCACGACCCCCGGAGAGACCCGTCCGGGGGGCCCGGGAACGGCCCGCGCGGCCATTCGCGTGCCGCGAAGTGACGCACCGCCTTCTGGCGGGTATCGTCCTCTCGCTGCCTCGCATCGTCGCGTCGTCGTCACGTCGTCCGTAACGCCGTCGGCCACGTCCCGGTCCGGTGCTCGGCCAGCCACCCACGACGCATCTTGCCTTCACCTGGCCGCCCGCTTCCCTTCGCGCTCTCGTTTCCTTCTCGGCCATTTCGCGGACGCACACTGTCCCCCCGCACGTCCCGCCGGACCGGTCCGAGGACCCGTGTCCGTTCCGGCACCCCGCGCCGCCCGTTCCGGGCCGCCGCCCCCACCCCGTCCGACCGGACCTCCGGCGTGCGCGGGTACCCGGCCGGCGGACCCGGGCCCAGGCGTACCCACCCAGCGCACCCCGTTCCGCACCCCGGCGCGGGAGGCAACCCTCCGACCGATGAAGGACCAAGGTTCCGTGCCCGTACCTGTCATCCTCACCGGCCGCACCGTGCGGCTGGAGCCCCTTGCCGCGCACCATGCCGAGGCCATCGCCGAGGCCGGCGCCGAGGACCGTACGACCTACGCCTTCACGCCCGTCCCGCACGGCCCGGAAGCGGCCCGCGACTACGTCGCACGGGCGCTCGCCGACCAGGCCGCGGGCCGGTCGCTGCCGTTCGCCACCGTGAACCTCGCCGACGGCCGGGTCGTCGGCTCCACCCGGTTCCTGGAACTCGACTACTGGCAGGGCCCGCTGGTGTGGCCGCCCGTGCCCGGGGTCCCGTTCGGCGATCCGGCCACGGCCGTCCCCGACGCGGCCGAGATCGGCAACACCTGGCTCTCGCCGCGTGCCCAGGGCACCGGCATCAACACCGAGGCCAAGCTGCTGATGCTCCGCCACGCCTTCGAGACCTGGGGCGTACAGCGGATCTCGATGCGCGCGGACGCCCGCAACCTGCGCTCGCGCGCCGCCATCGAGCGGCTCGGCGCGACCTCCGAGGGCGTCCGCCGGGCGCACTCGCGCGGGCTGGACGGGGTGGTGCGCTCCACCGCGTTCTACTCGATCCTCGACGACGAGTGGCCGGCCGTCCGGGACATCATCGAGCTGCGGATCGCCGCCGCCACCTCGCCGAGCGCCCCGGATCCGGCGATCAACCAGGAGTGCCTTAGACAGGGCGGCAGCGGCACCGGGCAGCTGATGATCACGGCCTGAAGGGCACCGGCTCCCCGGCGGCGGCGGTCCTCAGGATCCAGGCGAGGGTGGGCAGGCCGTGCCGGTCCTGGGGACGGCCCGGCCAACGGCCGGGGCTCGACTCCGCGACCACGGAGACCGGCCGCCAGCCGCCGCGGACCCGGGTGACGGCCACCTCCCAGACCGGGAAGCCCTCCTCGGGGCGCCAGATCATGACCGAGCCCTCTCGGGTGCGCACCGCCCAGGAACGGTTCAGCGGGCCGTCGAGCCGCCCCGCCCGGATGCGCTGCCACTGCTCGTCGGTCCACTCGCCCACCTCGGGCAGCGGGTACGGGCGCGGGACCAGCATGTCCGCACGGCCCCGGCCGCCCACGACGGACCCGGGTTCCGGGAACGCCCAGCCGGGCAGCGTCTCGCGGGCGGCCATCCAGGCGGCCGGGATGCCGCGCGTGCCCGTGCGGGCCGCGACCACTCCGCCGGTGATCGCGGCCACGGTGTCCATGTCACCGCCGGCCGCGATCGCCGCCCAGACCGCGGCCCGGTAGTCGGTGAGGTGCCGGGCGGCGCACCACAGGGCGTAGGGAACCGTGTCGGCGGCGGACGTCCGGCTGCCGTTGCCGACCACCTCGGCGACGACCAGCGGGTCGGGCTCGGCGATCCGGGCCCACGCCGCGACCAGGCGCTCATGGACCTCGCCCTGCGGGACGTGGTGGGCGACCGCGCCCAGGAAGCCCTTCGGCGTGCCGTCGAAGAGCTCGGCGGCCAGGGCCTCGGCGTCACCGCCCTCGCGGATCAGCCGGAGCAGCCGGTCGGCGGCCTTTCGTCAACCTCCGCGCCCGGAAGCCCCCGACGGGGGATATTTCGCATACCCCCGACCCCGGCGGGCAGGCACCCGGGCATGACCCGCGCGAACCCCCTCGACCCGGTCGCCCTGCTCGGCGCCGACCAGCAGCACATCGCCACCCGGGCGCAGCTGCGCCGGCTCGGCGTGCCCTCCGGCACCATCGCCCACCGGCTGCGGCCGGGCGGCCCCTGGCAGCAGGTGCTGCCCCGGGTGATCTGCCTCCAGAACGGACGGCTGACGTTCCACCAGAAACTGCGGGCCGCACTGGCGTACGCGACACCGAAGGGGCGGGAGCCGCGGTCCGGGGAGGTGCTGCTGACCGGCTTCGCGGTGCTGGCCGAGGCCGGGCTGCCGAGCGCCGGGCACCCGGCCGACCTGACCGCCGTCGATGTGCTGATCCCAGGTCAACGGCGGGTCGGAGACCGGGAGTTCGTGCGGGTCCACCGGGCCTCGGGCGCGATGCCGGGGGGCTTCGAACGGGACGACGGGCTGTGGAGCACCACCGTCGCCCGGGCGCTGGCCGACCTCGCGCCGGGGGAGACCGGGCAGCGCCGGTTCCGGGCGCTGTGCGCCGAGGCCATCCAACGGCGGAACTGCGAACTCGGGGAACTGCTCGACCAGTTGCTGTCCCGGCCGGGCGCGCTCGGGCTGCCCCAGGTGGCCCGGGTGGTGGAGGACCTGACGGCCGGGGTGCGGTCGGTGGTGGAGGGCGAGGCCCGCGAACTGCTGGCGCACGCCGGCCTGCCGGAGCCGCTGTGGAACCCGGTGCTCTTCCTGGACGGCCGCTTCCTCGCCGTCCCGGACGCCTACTGGCCGCACGCCTGCGTGGCCCTGGAGATCGACTCCCGCGCCTGGCACCTGCGCCCGGCCGAGCACGAACGCGGCCTGGCCCGCGCCAACCGCCTCACCGCGGCCGGCCTCCCGGTGGTCCGCACCACCCCGGCCCAGCTCCGCCGCGACCCGTCCCCGGTGCTCCACGAACTGACCGCGCTGGTCACCACCGGCCCGCACGCCCCCCACCCACGCATCACCTGGCGCCGGGCACGGTGAGGCCCCGCGTCCCGTCCCGTCATGTCATGTCGCCGAGCCGTGCCGCGCCCCGGCCTCCTCGGCGGCGGCCACCAGCCGGCGCAGCTCGGCGAGGTGGGCGGCGAGGGCCGCCCGCCCCTCGCCGGTGGCGGCGAGCCAGGTCCGGGGCCGCTTGCCGACATACCCCTTCTTCACGGCGACGTACCCGGCCTCCTCGAGGGAGGTCGCCGCCTTGCTGAGGACGGAGTCGGAGACCTCGCAGTGGTCCCGGACGGCGCCGAACTCGGCCTCCCTGCAAGCACCGAGGAAGGCCAGCACGGTGAGGCGGGTGGGGTGCTGGAGCAGCGGGTCGAGGGCGGACGGCATCAGCCGGTCTCCCCGCCGCGCCGGACCCGGCGGTTCAGCCGGCCGGTCGCCGCCCAGAACGCGAGCCCCGCCGCGACCCCGGCGGCGGCGCCGATCCAGCGCGGGCCTCCCCCGGCCAGCCAGGCGAGCGCCATGCCCGCCGCGCCCGCTCCGCACACCCCGAGGACCGCCACCACGATGGTGCCGCCGATGCCGGACGGGATGCCGCGCCGGACGATGCCATCGCTGCGCATCGCGACCCCGGCGGCCATCCCGGAGACGATGCCGAAGCCGCTCCCGAGCACCCCGAGCAGCCAGATCCGCTTCGCCCCGATCGCCTGGCCGACGCCCACCCCGTAGGCGGAGAAGGCCAACGCGAAGAAGACGCCGTACCAGTCGGGCAGCCGCCCGGGGCGCCGCGCGGCCTCCTGGGCGTGTTCGGCCAGGCGGAGCGCCTCGGCGGCGGGCAGGCCGGCGTGGGTGGAGTCGCTCATGGGATCCCCCTCGAAGTCGATGGCGATTCCACTATGGCATCTGGTTTCCATGATGGAAAGTACTTTCCATGGGCCGAGCCCGGCCGCACCGAACGAGCGGCGCCGGAACGAGCGGCACCGGAAACGGCAACGGCCCCCGCCCCCGGGGAGGGGCGGGGGCCGTGGAC
>NZ_JBHUAF010000237.1:0-13103 GCF_042789895.1 Kitasatospora sp. NPDC056783 | reverse complement strand
CGGACGCAGTACCCGGCCGGGTCGGGCCGGAGGCCCGGGCCGGCCGGGGCCCGCCGGGCCCGGGACATCGCGGACCGCTGCCGGGGCCGGTACTCCGGGTGCCCCTGCGGGCATCCGCCACTGGTGAATTTGCCATGACGATCGGGGCCACGGCCGAACCGGGAACCCTCGGTGGCTGCCACGTGGTCCGCCCGGTCCTGGTGCGGGTCGTCGCTGGATCGGCGGGTTCAGGAAGTGGCTGATCAGACCCTTGGCGACCGGCACCGGCCAGACGCGGCATCCCGCCAGGGCGGGGCGCCGAGACGGCAACGGGCCGCAGGACGTGGCCGGCGACCAACGACCGGGAACAGGCGACCGGGAACAGGCCCTCCCCGTCAGGGGCCTGCCCGCGGAGGCGCTCCGGCACCGGCTGGGCCAGGCCGCACGGAGCCGAGCGCGGGCACAGGCGCGGGGCCGGGGCAGACCGGTCAGGGCCGGGCCGAAGCGCCGGCGGGGCGGCTGCGAGAATGCGGATCATGACTGCCGACTGGAACAGGGACGGCGTGGCCTTCCGGCGCGCCACCGATGAGCACACGCACGAGGTCCTGGGCGTACTGGACGAGGCCGCGGCCTGGCTCGGCGCGAAGGGCGTCCGGCAGTGGCCGGCGAGCTTCGACGCGGCCTGGGTCGAGGGCGCGATCGCCCGCGGCGAGACCTGGCTGGTGGACATCGACGGCGAGCCCGCGGGCACGTTCACCCTGGACTGGGCCGACCCGAAGTGGGAGGAGATCGGCGGCACCGCCGGCTACGTCCACCGGCTCGCGGTGCGGCGCCGGGTGCCGGGGCTCGGCGCGATGATCCTGGACCGGGCCCTCGAGACGGCCCGGGAGCGGGGCGTCGAGGCGCTGCGCCTGGACTGCGTCCGGCACAACGAGCGGCTGCGGGCGTACTACGAGGGCCGGGGGTTCGTGCACCGGGGGGACGTGCCGGTGGACGGCCCGCCCGGGGAACGGTCGGAGGACGACCGCCCGGCGGTCTGGCTCAGCCGCTACGAACTGGCCCTGCCGCCCAGGGCGTGACGGCGGCGGCGCGGCTGTCCGGGTCGTCCGGCAGCACGCGCCGGCCCGGGGCGGCCATAGCACCGGACGGGCCCGAACGGCCCGTTCCCGAACGGCAGGCCCGGCGTGGTCGCGGCGACCGGCACCGCGCCGTCGGACTCCCGCCGACCGTCGCCGTCACCGTCGCACCGCATGACGGCCCATCAGGAGTCCCGTCGGCGCTCGGCCGACAGGCCGACCACGGGCTCCGGGCGCCGGCCCGACCGGTGCCGTGTCGTCGAGGGCCGTCCCAGGGCGGCACCGTCGAGCGCTTGGCCGACACGCTGAAGGCCTGGCGAGGCATCGCCACCCGGCATGACAAGAACCCCGAAGACTACCTCGCCGACCCCGCCTCCGTGACACGATGATCTGGATCAGGGCCTCACCCGGACCCATTGGCCATGACCCCACACCCGCCCCAGTAGCGTGGCCGCAGATGATCCCGTACGGCACGTGGAGGCGGCGGTTGAAGGGCACCGGGGCGGAAGGTTCTCGTCGGCGGCAGGTGTGGGCGCAGTCCGTGAGGAAGGCGCGGACGTGCCTGAGGAGCCTGGCGGAGGGCGACACGAACTCGCGCGATCTGAAGGCGGTGATCGAGGAGGTACTGGCCCCCGAGTACAAGGGGCGAGTGATTGTCGAACTGCTGCAGAACGCCCACGACGCGCACCCGGCCAAGGCGGGCGACGGGCGGGTGGAGATCCTGCTCGACGAGACCGAGGGCGAGCACGGGGTCCTCTACGTGGCCAACGGCGGCCGCGAGGTAACGCGGGAGCGCTTCGACGCGCTGAGCCGGGTCGCGGCGTCGCCCAAACGGCCGGACGAGGGAATCGGGCACAAGGGCGTGGGCTTCAAGAGCGTCCGTCAGCTGACCAAGGCCCCGGAGGTCTACAGCGTCTCCCGCCCAGGCGCCAAGACCTTCGACGGCTACGGCTTCCGCTTCGCCCGGCCGTCGGACTTCGACCGGCTGGCGGCCGAGGCGGCCCCGGACGACCCCGGCGCGGCCGACAAACTGCGCGAGAACCTGTCCGCGCTGATGCTCCCGGTGCCCGTCGACGAGGTCCCGGAGCCGGTGCGGCAGCTCTGCCGTCGCGGGATCGTCACCGTCGTCCGGCTGCCCCTCAAGGACACCGAGGCCCGCGAATCGGCCGCCGGGCAGCTGCGCGAACTCGCTGACGACAGCGCGCCCTTCGAGCTCTTCCTCGACCGTCTGGCCACGGTCGTGGTGTCCCACACCCAGGCCGGCGCCGCCCCGAAGCGCGTCGTCTTCGGGCGGCGGGTGACCACGTTGTACAAGGGCCGAGGCCTCAGGATCGAGGAGGTGGCGCTGCGGCAGGGACGCCGGAAGCTGGTCCTGGTCCGCAGTAAGGTGCCGGAGACGCGCGTCCTCCCCGCCATCGCGGCCAGCGGCGACATGGGCGAGGTCTGGGAGCGGTGGCGCGGGTCCGCTGAGGTGGTGGTGGCGGTCCCGGTGGGCAAGCCGCTGACGCGCGGTCGGCTCTACACCTTCCTGCCGATGAGCAGCGCGACGGACTGCCCGGTCGACGGATACGTCAACGCGCCGTTCTTCGCCCACGTCAGCCGTCGCTCGCTCGACGTCGAGACGCCGTGGAACCGGCTGCTGCTCGACGAGGTGGCCACGGCCTGTGCCCGGGTGGCCGTGCTGGTCGACGAGGGGCGGGTGCGGCTGCCGGGTGAGGCCGTGATCGACCTGGTCTGCCGACAGGGCGCCGAACTGGAGCGCCTGCGGGAGGCGTTCCGGAAGCTCGACCGCAAGCTCGACGAGGTGGCCTTCCTACCGAGGGTCCATCCGGAGGGCTCCCGTACCTCGTTCGACGACGGCTACCTCATGCGGCAGCCCGAGGGCATCGAGGTCTTCACCCCGCAGGCCGTCGGCGCGACCGGCAGGGCGGCGGTCATCGACCCGGCCATGGACCCGTTGCGCGCCGAACGGCTCCGGGAGATGGCCCGCCGGCTCGGACTGCGCCTGGAGCCCGGGACCTCCCGGCTCGCCAGGTGGGCGGAGGCCGTGGCCGAAGGACTGGCTGCGGCCACCGGGCCGGGGGAGGCCGACCACGAGCGCTGGGCCGACTTCTACCACGACCTGGCGCTGTCGTTCCCCGACTCCGCCGAGCTGCGCGGCAAGCGGATCGTCCTCGACGCGGGCGGCCGGCTCGTCCCTGCCGGTGGCGCGCACGTCTTCTTCCCCGACACCGGCGACGTCCTGCTCCGGCCCGACGCGCTACCGGTCCGCGTGCGCGAGCACCTCTCCTTCGTCCACGGCGCGATCCCGTGGTCGGGAGGCCGGGGCAAGGCCCGGAGCCGCCGCGCCGCCGGGCGCCGGTGGCTGGAACAGCAGCGGCTCGTGCAGACGTACACCCCGGCGGCCCTGCTGCCCGTCCTGACCGCGGTGATGGGGAAGGACGGGCAGGACGATGCGACCCGGAGGGAGTGCCTGCACCTGGCCTGCCGCCTGTGGAGCGCGCAGGGCCCGCGCGCCGGGCGCATCGAGGGCCTGCTCGTTCCCACCAGGGGAGGCTGGTCGCCCACCTGGCGCGCGATGTTCGGTCCGGGATGGGCGGGAGCCGCCTCGGCTGCCGACGACACGCTCGTCCGCTTCCTGGACCTGACCCGGACCCTGGACGGCTCCCTCCGGCAGGCCCACGACTCACTCCTGCGGCCGGTCACCGAGGTGTGCGAGGGCAGCGGCACCGACCCGGCGGTGTTCCAGCGTTTCCTGGAACGCCAGGGTGTGAGCCACGGTCTGCGCCCTATCTACCTTGGCACCACGGAGTCGGTGAAGGGGAGCCAGCTCAACCGCCCATGGTCCTTCGATGCCTACCGGTCGATCTGCCGTACCGTCCAGGCGCACCGGGACTGGACGGGGACCGCCCAGAACTGGCGTAACCGACACGGCGTCCTCTACTCGACCGTCGCCTACCAGCCCCAGTACCGTCAGCTGGCGAAGCTTCCGGGCCAGGACGCCTACGCCGAGTTCTCCGACGAGAGCCGTCGGCTCTACGCCGAGCTGATCGTCCACGGCCTGGGCCAGTGGCGGCCCAGCGCCCTGGAGGTCCGCTTCCTCGGTGGCCGCGACCGCTCCGGGACCCTCTGGCCGACCCCACTCGCCGCCTTCCTCTGCCACGCGCCGTGGATACCGCAGACCCTTGACCACCGGGGTCGGAGCACCTTTGCGTCGGTCTCGACCGCGTGGTGGTGGAGCGAGAGCGAGCAGCCGCCCTCCTATCTCGCCGTCGCGTCCGCGGGGCTGCGGCAGCTGGCGACCGGCAAGGCGCTGGAACGGCTCGACCTGCTGGGCGTACGCGGCTGGTCCGACCCCCGCACCGCCCTCGACCGGCTCCGCCACCTGCCCCAACTGCTGCTCGATGCGCCTCAGTTGCGCCACGGGGTGCACTCCAACGAGATTCGCCGCGCCTACGAGCGGGCCTGGTCGGAGCTGCTGCCACCCCACCAGGGGCAGGACGGACCGCCGGCCGGCGGCCGGTCCACCGACCTGGACGCCCTGCTGGTCTCCCGGGCCGGCGCCCTGGAGGTCCTCCCCGCCGCCCCCGACGACGAGACGGCCGAACCGGTCTACCTGCCGGACCCGGGCAGCGGCCAGCAGCGCAAGCTGCTCGACCAGGTACCCGTCCCCGTGCTGCCGTTGGACGACCGGGCCCTGGGCGGCCGGGTGCGCGAGCACCTCGCGGACCACGACGGCTTCGAGCCCCTTCCGTGCAGCGGGGCGGCGGTCCAGGTCGTCGCGGACCAGCTGCCCGCGCCGCAGGCGCCGAGCACGCCCCTGCTGGAGTTCACCGGCCCGTGGCTGCGCGTCCTGGTGGCCGCGGTGGTGGAGTACGACGAGGATCGCGTCCTGCGTCCGGAGACGGTCACGGTCACCCGGCTCCTCCGGCGCCTGGGCTCGTGTTCCCTCGTGCTCGCCACCGAGGCCGTCACCCATGTCGCCGGACACGTGCTGGCCGCCACCGACCGCTCGGTGCTGCACGACGATCCCGAGCGCCCCTGCCTGGTCGTCGTCCAGGCACCGCCGCGAGCCCACTGGCCGGTCCTCCAGGCGGCCGCGCCGGGCATCGCGGAACTGGTCGGCGCCCCCTACCTGGCCCGGGCACTCGAACTCGCCCTGATGAGGCTGGGGCAGCGAATGCCGGGCCGGGGAACCACCGAGGTGACGGAGGCCGACCTGGCCGCAGCGCTCGACCTGCCACTCCACCGGCTGGAGGCGGTGCTCTCCGACCGCGCCTCCGCCCGCTCGGGCAGTGCCCGGCTGGTGCCAGTCCTCGCCTGCGAGGACGTCGAGTTGGCGGAACAGCTGCAACAGCTCCAGGAGACCTTCAACAGCCGTGAGGACCTGCGCGGTTGGCTGCGCGGGAAGCTCGGCGCCGACCGCGCCGAGCTGCTGCTCTCGCTTCCGGAGGACGACTGGCAGCGGCTCCTGCTGCGGCTCGGCGTGCCGCTGGAGCGGGCCAACCGCGCCTGGGAAGCCCTCGGGCTGGCCACGATCGACAACTCCGCCCCGCACACCCGCCAGTTCGAGGCCTGGCTGCAGGGCAACCGCTCGCGGCTGATGGACCGGGTGCGTGACGCGTTCGCGGCCTCCCACAAGGCCGGCCGGGATCTTGGGACGTACGTGCGGCTGCGCGACCTGCCGGGGCTCGCCCCGGACCCGGCGTGGCACCGGACGCTATGGGAGCTCCCCGACCGGCTGATGGCCGACCACGCGGACCGGTGGCTGGCCGAACACCTGCCCCCGGTGGCCAAGGGCTCGGGGGCGCTGCCGCCGGTGAGCGATGTCCGGGGCGTGTGCGTGGGCTTCGTGCACGCCCGGCTGCCGGACCTGCGCAACCTGATCGAGCGCTGGCTCACCCGGCAGGGGATTGCCACGGAATCCACCTGCCCCGGGGCCGCTCAGGTGGCCCGGGAGATGGAGGTGGAGGGGCTCCTCGACTTCGCTCCGCTGACCCGCAAGGCACTGATCGCCTGGCTGCGCTCGCGCGGCTACTGGCCGGAGGGGATGCCAGCCACGACGAACCTCACCGACCTCGGGCTGGAGGGCGCCGCGGCGGGCCGTCAGCCATCGCCGCCGCGCGACGGCCGGGGCGCGGCACCGTCGGGGCGGGCCCAGGCGCCGACACTGGAGTTCAATGGCAAGCACCTGCCCATAGGGAGCGACGACCTGCGCGAACTCGCGCGCCGAGTGGTAGCCGACCTGACCGAGGCACAGCTGGCGACGCCGGTCGACCCGGTGACGCTTCAGACGCCCGGCCCTGCGGCCACCGTCCCGCGCCAGCGCGGCTCCGGCGGCTCCGGGTACGGCACGGGCGCCACGCGGGAGTCCGGCAACGGCGAGAAGCCCCTCGCGGTCGGTTTCGCCGGGGAGGTGGCGGTCGGCGCCTGGCTGGAAGGGCACTTCGGGGTGCCGCCCGAGGAGTCGTGGAAGTCGGAGATGCGCCGCCACGTCCTCGCCGACGGGCTGGGCGACGACGGACTCGGCTACGACTTCCTGATCCGGGACGGCGAGCGAACGCTGCTGTTCGAGGTCAAGTCGTCCACCGGCGCGGACGGCGACATCCACCTCGGGGACACCGAGACGCGGGCCGCACGGGCGAGCCAGCTGGAACCCGACGTGGAGTACCGGATCGTCTACGTCTCCCACGTCAACGACCACGAGCGCCGGAAGATCACGCCGCTGCCCAACCCGTTCAGCGAGTCCGGCCTGACCGGCTACCAGATCGTCAGCACCGCGATGCGGCTGCGCTTCGTCCTGCCTGAGGAGGAGTGACGGCTCTGCGCTGATACCGGTCCGGGCACCGGCCGTCGCCCAGTCGTTCCCGCAGGCCTCCCGCTGGCCGGCGCTCCACGCCGGGCGCCGACCGGCGGGGGCGTCATGACCAGGGTGCGGTACTCGGGCTGGTCCACGGGTCGTCGCAGGACTCTTCGCCGACGTGGGACCGCGTCGCCTCCTCGGGCTCCGCCCTCCGGGTCCAGAAGCGCCGCTCCTCCGCCTGTTGGGCGGCCACGTCGGGAATCGCGGCGATGGCCTCGGTGAAGCGGCCCTGCCGGATGAGCAGTTCGGCCAGGTCGGTTGCGGCCCGCTTGCCGGGCAGTGGGCGCAGACGGGCCATGGCCTCCTCCACCCGGCCGTCCCGGGCGAGGAGCCAGGCGATGGTCAGCTCGCGGTCGTTGACCTCACCGGGCGGCAGGGCCTCGACCTCCGCGATCGCTTCCCGGACACGCCCCGACTCTCCCATCAGCCGCCACCGGTTGGGCCGGAGCCAGAACACCTCGTTCTCCGCGAGGAACCCGGGGCTGCGCCCTTGGGTGAGTTCAAGGGCCCTGGCGTGCTGCCCGTGTTCCGCGAGCAGGAACATGGCCGCCTGGAGAAAGTTGCCGTCATGGGGGTCATCGAACGTGTGCTCCACCGCTTCGACGGCGTCATCGAAACGGCCTTGGCGGACGAGCAGCTCCATCAGCGTGTTCTCGTACCAGCCGGGATGCCCGGTCGCGATGAGGTCGCGCAGGTACGCCTCCGCCTCCCCGGCTCGCCCCAGACTCTCCAGGGCCCTCACGTACGGGCGTACGGCGGCGTGCCTGTGGGTGTCGGCCAGGACGTGAAGCGCCTCGACGCGGCCGTGCCGGGCCAGCAGCTCGGCATAGGCCTCGACGGCATTCTGCGACCCGTGTCGGCGGGCGGCCACGTCCGTACCGAGCAGCCGGACCGCCTCGTCCGCCCGGCCGGACCGTTCCAGGACCCGGGCCTGCGCGGGCAGGACGCCCCACAGGTCACGGACACCGGGCTGCTCGGGGTCGTGCCGGAACTCCTCGGCGATCGGGGCCAGCAGTTCCAGCAGCCGGTCGTCGCACCCCTGGCCTTCGGTCATCTCCACCAGGGCATCCATCGCCCGCCCGCCGCGCAGGCGAGGGTCGAGCACACCGATCGCCTCGTCCACCCGCCCGGCACGCACCAGCACCTCAGCATGGTCCCGCCAGGTGTCGAACGCGTGCTCCTGCGGCCCCTTGGGGCGCGCCAGCTCCAGCGCCCGGTCCAGGCGGCCCCACCGCGACAGGACGTCGGCGCCCGCCCGCAGCGCCGGCTGCCAGCCGGTCGCCGCGAACGGCTCCACCACCGCCCAGGCCCTCCCGAACTCCCCCGCCTCGCACAGGCCCCGCACCGCACCCACGGCGCAGAACCAGTCCTCGCGCTCCCGCGCCGCCTCCACCAGGGCCTCCAGGCCGCCGCGTTCGAGGATCTCGTCCACGATTCGCGGCAGGACACCGCCGCGAGCGCTCAACTGCCACTGAAGATCATCAACGTTCACGGGGGCACGTTAAGGCAATCCGCCGACACCGACGCGCGGTGGACGACCCCGTCCACGCACCGCACGGGGGCGATCCGCCGGGTCCGGCTCGATCCGACCCCCGAGGGCCGGGCGTTCCTCGGCAAGGCCACGGCCCTTCGGGATGGACTCGCGGGGCTGGCACCACTGAGAGGGCGTCCTGCGAGCCTCGTCGGGTTCGGCTCGAAGGGAGTTCCGCCGGGCTCCGGGGCCTCGGTCCAAGGCCCCGACGGGCGAATCCGTGGTTTTCCTCGAACCGTCTCGACCACTGCCAGTAGTCTCCCAGGATGACTGCGACCTTCGACGAAGCCGTCCGCGCCCGGCTGCGGGCCCCCAACATCTGGTACGTCGGCACCGTGTTCGCCGATGGAGCACCGCAGGTCAGCCCGATGTGGGTGGATCTGGAAGGGGAGGACGAGCTGACGTTCAACACGTCGGTGGGCCGGGTGAAGGAGGAGAACCTGCGCCGCGACCCCCGTGTCTATCTCTCGCACGCGGACGCCGCCGACCCCTTCGACCGGGTGCAGATCAGTGGCGTGGTGGCCCGCTTCATCGAGGGCGAGGAGGCACACGACCGGATGGACCGGCTGGCCCGCAAGTACCTGGGCGGCGACTTCGAGTGGATCATGCCGGGGGAACAGCGGGTCGCGGTGATCGTGCGCCCGGTCAAGGTCCGGCACATCGTCGGGGTGGAGCCGTTCCGGCCCGGAGGCCCCGTCCCCGCTCCCTGACCGGCAGGCACGCCCCCGTCGTGGCAGTCGTCGTGCGGGCGGCCTCGCCCGGACAGGCCGGTCCCCGGCCCGACCCGGGCACACCGGGTGGGACCGTGCGCGGGAGCGGGTTCCACCGGGCGGCGCGGCACAGGGTGCGGACCGCCCGGTGGTGCCCGGCCGCTATCGCGTCAGCAGCTCCTCCAGGACGTCCGCCCCTCGTGCCGCGCCGCCCGCCCCGCGCACGATCCGGCTCAGGGCCGCCGCCCGGGGGCGGCAGGACCGGACGGCCTGGACGGCGTCGCGCAGGCCCCGCACGGTCGGTTCGGCGAGCGTCCTGCCGACCCCCAGTTCCTCGGCCCGCCGGGCGACCGCCCGCTGTTCCGGGATCTGCGGCACCGCCACGAAGGGCACCCCGTGGTGGAGGGACTCCATCGCCGAGTTCATCCCGGCGTGGCTCAGGAACACCTCGGCGTGTCGCAGCACCGCCACCTGCGGCACGTGCGCGCGCACTTCGACGTTCGCCGGGATGGGGCCCAGCGACTCCTGGTCCAGCCCGCCCACCGCCATGACGACCTGCCAGTCGCCGTCCCCGAACGCCTCGACGCAGGTCCGGTAGAACTCGGGCCGGTCGTTGAAGACGGTTCCCAGCGAGATCAGCAGCACCGGGGCCCGCGACCGTGGGCTCCACTCCTCGGCGGTCTGCCGGCTGCTCAGCGACGGCCCGACGAAGTGGAAGCGCTCGTCGAAGGTGTCCCCCGCCAGCTGGAACTCGCGGGGGATGAACACCAGGCTCGTCGGGGCCACGTGGCCGAACATCAGGTTCGGGTCGTCGAGGAAGGCGTGGCCCCGCGCGAACTTCCCCATGTCCTGGACCGCGGCCACCAGCCGGGGGTTGGTGTGGTCGAAGTCGGCCGGCAGGTACACCTGCGCCGCCGAGAAGGACTCGTTCTCCGCGAAGGTCGGCACCAGGGAGACCTCCCGCACCCCGAGCAGGTTCGCCAGCATCCTCCCGATGAAGGTCACCGAGTCGTAGCACACCGCGTCCGGCGGGTCGGCCGAGAAGTGCCCGGCCAGGACGGGGAAGGAGGCACGCGCGTCGTCGAGGTAGTGCTCCATCGTCACGGCGAGCTGTTCCGCCGTGAACTCGCCCCGCGCCGCCAGGTCGGGCGGCAGCCGCGAGGGCAGGGTCACCGGCGACGCCCCGGCACCGAGGGCGGCGTCCGTGGTGGCCGGTCCCGTGGCGTAGCTGACCCGGTGACCGCGCCGGACCAGTTCCTCGACCAGCGGCAGGGTCGGGTTCACATGCCCGGACGCGGGCGCGCTCACGAACGCGAAATGGGCCATCAACCCTCCTCCAGGATGACCGGCAGGGTCTTGTGCCCGTTGGTGAAGAAGGAACCCAGCGGTTCGAGTTCGGACGACGGGACGGCCAGCCGCAGCCGGGGGAACCGGGAGAACAGCGCGGACAGCGCCGTCGTCGCCTCCAGCTTCGCCAGGGGGCTGCCGAAGCAGAAGTGCACGCCGTGCCCGAAGGTGAGGTGGTCGGCCCGCGACGGCCGGGTGATGGAGAACTCCTCCGCGTCGGCCCCGTGCTGCGCCGGGTCGCGGCCGGCCGCGCCGTAGGACAGCATGATCGCCTCGCCCTTGCGGATCGGCACGCCGTCCGCGTCGATGTCCTCCACGGCGTACCGCAGCAACAGGTTCGGCACCGACGCCTGCCAGCGCAGGGTCTCGTCCACCACGTCCTCCCACGTGCTGCTCCCGGACTGGACCAGGGCGAGCTGGGACGGGTGCGTGGCCAGCGCGTGGACGGCGTTGTCGAGCAGGTTGACCGTCGTCTCGAAGCCGGCGGAGATGGTCAGCAGCAGGGTGTCCAGCAGTTCCCGCTCGGACAGCCGGGTGCCGTCCGTCTCCCGCGCGGCGATCAGGTCGCTGGTCATGTCGTCGCCGGGGTCGCTCCGTTTGGCGGCCACGAGCTCCTTGAGCAGCATGTACAGCTCGCCGGAGGCGGCCTGCACGCCCGCCGGGTCCGCGTCGAGGCTGAACACCGCCTCCACCAGTCGCCGCAGGTCCGCGCCCGTCCGCTCGTCCACCCCGAACAGTCCGCTGACGACCTGGATCGGCAGTGGGGACGCGAACCGTGCGCGCAGGTCGACCGGCTGCCCCGGCGGCACCGCGGCCAGGTCGGCGAGCATGTCGGCGGTGATCTCCTCGACGCGCGGCCGCAACGCCTCGATGCGGCGCGCTGTGAACGCCTTGGCGACCAGGCTTCGCAGCCTGGTGTGGTCGGCCCCGTAGGCGGTGAACATGTTCTGCATCGCGACCCACATGATCAGCGGCCAGTCCGGCGGGATGTCGCCGTCGCGCCACAGGGGCCAGTGCTTGTTCGCGTCCTTGGAGACCTTCGGGTCGAGCAGCAGCCTCTTCGTCAGGTCGTGCCCGGTGACGGCCCAGGCCGACACGCCGCCGGGCAGTTCGACCGGCGTGATCGGGCCGCGCTCGCGCAGGGCGGCCGCCTCGCCGAAGATGTCGCGGCCCAAGGGGTCGATGACGTACGCGTCGGCGGGCGGGGTGGCCTTCGCGCGCACCGGCTCGGTGAAGGTGGTGGCCGTACGGGGTTTGGGGGGCTCGGTGACCTCCAGCAGGGACGCGGTGAACCGCGAGCCCATGCCGAGGCCGATCGACATGATGGTGTCGCCGGGCTTGAGGGTCTCGTCGTGCAACAGGTGGTCCACGCCGAGCAGTTGGTCGCACGGCCCGACGTGGCCGAGCTCGCGCAGCATCGGCCAGGTGGTGCGGCCCAGGTCGATGCCGAGCGGCTCCAGCACGACGACCTCCAGCTGGGCCAGGCCCAGACCGGTGACGACGAACCTGGTGATGTCGGCGACGCCGACGCCGGCCTCCTTGGCGGCCTGCTCGACCGCGGTGACCAGTGCCCCGCTCATCAGCGTCAGGTACGGGGCCAGGCCGGTGACCTCGATCGGCGTACGGTTGCGGTGGCCCTTGGGGTCCGGGATCGTCGGGGTGGCGAGGACCTCCATCTGGGTCGCGGAGCTGTTGGCGGTCGCGACCAGCCGCGCCCGGCCGCCCTCGCGGTTGAGCACGGCCGAGGCCGCGCCGTCGGCCAGGAAGACCCCGATGGTGGGCTGCCAGCGCTCCCAGCGCGGCGGCAGGAACCGGGCGGTGGCCGTGACCAGGGTCGCGGTCGCGGCCGGGTCGGCCACCAGGTGCGCGGCGGCGGACTGCAGCGCGGCCGAGCCGCCGTTGCTGGTCGCCTCGACCTCGTAGACGAGGGCGTGGCCGAGGCCGAGGACGCGTTGCAGGTGACAGGAGGACGCCATGTGGTCCTGGTGGTCCATCTGGGCGTAGGCGGCCATGGAGATGTCGGCGCCGCTGAGGCCGGACTCGCGCAGGGCTCCGATCGCCGCGTGCACGGCCATCGCGTGCTCGGTGACGTCGTCGGAGCGGGTGAACGACACGAAGTCCGACAGCGCGAGCAGCCGCCGCATCGTCTCGGTGTCCGGCACGGCCTGCGTCGCGGGCGTGCGGGGCGGCAGGTACCGCCCCGTTCCGCCGATGTAGACGTTGTCCCAGATCATGCTTGGTCCTTTCCCCTGAGTGCGGACAATCCGGCTCCGTATCCGCTGAAATCGAGGAGCCAGGTACTGATGGCCAGCGCCGTGGCCGCGGAGTGCTCCTCCAGTACGGTGAAGTGGTCGCCCGGGACGGTGAGCACCTCCTGGGCGGTGGTGGACAGCCGGGGCCACGAGCGCTGCCCGGTGCCCACCAGCAGCACCGGCGCGGTGACGGGCTCCGGGGCGCCGGCCAGGTCGAGGTAGCGGCCCATGGCCACCAGCCGGTCGTCGTCGACCGGCTGGACCTGGTGGCCGGCGTCGAGCATGCCGGTGAGCACGCCCGGCAGGTCGTCGGGGTAGCCGTCGATGAGCACCACGGCGCTGGGC
>NZ_JBHUAF010000236.1:0-13143 GCF_042789895.1 Kitasatospora sp. NPDC056783 | reverse complement strand
GGGGCGCGTAGCTCGCGCGGAGGGTCGTGGCGAGCGCCTCGTTGACCGCCGCCTGCGCGACGAAGGCGAGCCAGACCCTGGCCTCGGCGCGGTGTTCCTCCCGGAGCAGCGAGATCTCGGTGGCCGCCCGCGGTGGAGGCGGTCTCCTCCCCGGCGACGACGGAGGTCGGGGCGTGCCGCTCGTCGACCACCGCCGTCGCGGCCGCGGACGGCAGGGCGGCGGCGACCGGGCGTACGGACATCCGGCGGATCATCGGGTTCCCCCTCGGTGGACGGCGCCGGCGGGTGCGGCACGGCACAGTGGCCGCCCGCCGCACAGCGCCTTCGGCGGGGAGGTCAGAGCGCCCACCGCATGTCCAGCAGCGACCTGATCTCCCCGGCGGCGGCGCCGAGTTCGGCGAGGAAGGCCCGCAGCGCCGGGTTGCGGTTGGTGGCCCGGGTGGCCACCCCGATCCGGCGGTGCAGTTGCGGGTGGTCCAGCCGGCACACGTGCACCCCGGCGCTGTCGGCCAGGCCGAGCGCGGGGATCAGCGCGACGCCCATGCCGGCCCGCGCGAGGTTGATGGTCACCTGGTAGTGGTCGCTGCGGCAGCGCACCCGGGGGCGGAACCCCTCGGCGGCGCAGGCGCGTTCGAGCACCGGCTCGCCGGTGCTGCCGCCGTGGGTGCCGATCCAGCTCTCGCCCTCCAGCTCGGCCAGCCGCACCACCGATCGCCGCCCGAGCCGGTGCCGCAGCGGCACCACGACCAGCTGCGGCTCCTCGAAGTACATCCGCACGTCCACCGCCGCCCGGCGGCACCACGGGTCCAGCGGGTGCTCGAAGACGACGGCCGCGTCCAGCCGGCCCGCCTCCAGGTCCGGGACCAGCTCGTGCGGCTGGCCCATGATGAGCTCCAGCTCCACCTGCGGGTGGTCGGCGGCGAACGCGGCCAGCGCCCGGGGCAGCAGGTCCAGCCCGGCGGAGGCGAAGAAGCCGATCCGCAGCACACCGGCCGCGCCCTGTGAGTGCGCCCGCAGGTCGTCCTGGGCGACGGCCATCAGATCGGCGATCGCCTGGGCGTGCTCGGCCAGCCGGACACCGGCGGGCGTCAGGCGCAGGGACTGCGGGGCCCGCTCCACCAGCGCGACGCCCAGCTCCTGTTCCAGGCGGGCGAGCTGGTGCGAGATGGCGGACGGACTCAGGTGCAGGGCCTGCGCCGCGGCCACGATGGTGCCGCGGCGGGCGATCTCCAGCAGGACCTGCAGTCGGGCGCTGTTCAGCATCGGCCCAGGTTAGGAGACGTGCGCCGGCCGCGCCGCCACCGGCTCCCCGGTGCCGCCGCCGGTGGCGGCGACGTCCAGCCGCAGCAGGTCGTGCTCGGTCTCCCGGCGCACCACCAGGCGGGCCTCGCCGTCCCGGACGAAGACGATGGCGGGCCGCGGCAGCTTGTTGTAGTTGGAGGCCATGGCGTAGCCGTAGGCGCCGGTCACCGGAGTGGCCAGCAGGTCGCCGATCCTCAGGTCGGAGGGCAGGGCGGCGTCGTCGACGATCACGTCGCCGCTCTCGCAGTGCTTGCCGACCAGCCGGGCGCGCCACGGGCGGGGCGCCTCGGGGCAGCGCGGCAGGAAGGCCTCGTAGCGGGCGCCGTACAGCGCGGGGCGCAGGTTGTCGCTCATCCCGCCGTCCACGCTGACGTAGGTGCGCACGTCCTCGATCCGCTTGACGGTGCCGACCCGGTAGAGCGTCAGCCCGGCCCGGGCGGCGATCGAGCGGCCGGGTTCGACGCCCACCTCGCCGCTCCAGCCGGCGCCGCGCACCGCCGCGCGGACCCGCTCGGCCCAGACGGCGAAGGAGGGGGCGCTCTGTCCGTTCAGGTACGCCACGCCCAGGCCTCCGCCGACGGTCAGCCGGCGCAGGCCGTGCTCGACCGCGAAGCGGGCCACCGCGGCGGCGCCGTCGGCCAGTTCGGCCGGGTCCAGCACCTGCGAGCCGACGTGGGCGTGGACGCCCTCCAGTCGGACGGCGGCGGAGCCCGCGGCCCGGCGCACCGCGGCCGCGGCGGCGCCGTCGGCGAGGCCGAAGCCGAACTTGGAGTCGTGGCCGCCGGTCCGGATCGCCTCGTGGGCGCCGGCCGCGACGCCGGGTGCCACCCGCAACTGGACCCGGGCGGGGGGCAGGCCCTCCTCGTGGTGCAGCCGCTCGATCCGGTCCAGTTCGTCGAAGCTGTCCACCACGAGGTGGCGCAGGCCGACGGTCATCGCGGTGCGCAGCTCGGCCTCGTCCTTGTTGTTGCCGTGCAGCACGATCCGCTCCGGGGCCACCCCGGCGTACAGCGCGGTGCGCAGCTCGCCGCCGGAGGCGACGTCCAGCAGCAGGCCCTCCTCGGCGGCCAGGCGGGCCATCGCGGTGCACAGGAAGGCCTTGGAGGCGTAGGCGACGTTGTCCCGGCCGAAGGCGGCGACGGCCTCCCGGCAGCGCCGGCGCAGGTGCTCCTCGTCGTAGACGAACAGCGGCGTGCCGTACCGGCGGGCGGCCTCGTCCAGGAGCACGCCGCCGACGGCCAGCCCCTCGGGTCGGAACTCGGCGGTGAGCGGCAGCAGGCCCGGATCGACGGGCGTCAGGGCCGGCGACACGGGGGACACGGGCGACACGGGGAACACGGCTTCCTCCCGGCAGGCTGGTTGGCCCCGCCCATCCTCGTCCTGGGGAAGGAGGTGAGAAAGCGCATTCTTCGGGGCCTGAGCGGTACCGAAACCGATGCTCCGTGCCGCTGCCGGCCCGGCCGGGGGTCTTGCATCTAAGCTTGCATCTATGGTGCTACGGTGTGCTCCATGGCCGACACCCCGCCCCCAGCTCCCGCCCTCGCCCGCGTCCCGGCCGCGGACCGCGCGTACGAACTGACCAAGGACCTGATCCTCGGCGGCGGCCTCCCCGGCGGGACGCTGATCAGCGAGGGCGAGATCGCCGAGCGCGCCTCGCTCAGCCGCACCCCGGTCCGGGAGGCGTTCCTGCGGCTCCAGGCCGAGGGGCTGCTCCAGCTCTTCCCCAAGCGCGGCGCGGTCGTGGTGCCGGTCGGGCCGGGCGAGGCCGAGGACGTGCTGGAACTGCGCGAGGCGCTGGAGAGCACCGCCGTGCGCCGGATCACCCGCCGCCCCGAGGGCCTCGACGCGCTGGTGCGGCAGCTGTCCGAGCTGATCGACCAGCAGCGCGAACCCGCCCGCCGCGCCGACCTCGGCGCCTTCGCCGCCGCCGACGAGGCCTTCCACCGGGGCATCGTGACCGCCTCCGGCAACGAGCTGTCCGAGCGCTTCTACGGGACGCTGCGCGACCGCCAGCGCCGGATGGCCGTCCAACTGCTGCGGGTGCAGCCGCAGCGGCTGGCCTCGCTGGTCGAGGAGCACACCGTGCTCGTCGACCGGATCGCGGCCCGCGACGCGAAGGGCTTCACCGCCGCGCTGCGCGCCCACCTGGACGCCCACCGGGGCGTCACCGACCACTGAGCCACCCTTCGCCGCGCGGAGCGTCGACTCCACGCGTGCCCTTCGCCGCGCGGGGACGTCCACGCGCATCCCCGACGGACCGCCGGGACCCGACCATCCGACAAGGAGCAGCACCACCATGAGCACCACCCGGCCGCCGTCCGCCGGTCCCGTCGCACCGTCAGGCCGGGGGCGGCCGTGGCTGCTCGCGGCCCTCGCCATGCTCTGCTGCGGCTGGGGCGGCAACCAGTTCACCCCGCTGCTGCTGATGTACCGCCACCTCGGCGGTTACTCGGAGGTCACCGTGGACGCCTTCCTGGGGGCGTACGTCCTCGGGCTGGTCCCCGGACTGCTGGTCGGCGGGGCGGCCTCGGACCGCTACGGCCGCCGACCGCTGATGATCGGCGCGGTGGCCGCCTCGCTCGCCGCCAGCGGGGTGCTGTGCGGCGGTACGGCCGGTGAACTCCCCATCTACGCCGGGCGGTTCCTCACCGGCATAGCCGTCGGCATCGCGATGGCGGTCGGCACCAGCTGGGTCAAGGAACTCTCCCAGGCCCCGCACGACCCGGCCGCCGACCAGGGCGCCGGAGCCCGCCGGGCCTCCCTCGCCCTGACGGCCGGCTTCGGCCTCGGGGCCGGGGTGGCCGGCGCGCTCGCCCAGTGGGGCCCCTGGCCGATGGTCACCCCGTACCTCGCCCACCTGCTGGTCACCGCGCCCGCGCTGTTCCTGCTCCCGAAGGCCGTGGAGACCCGCGAGCGCACCCCCGCCGTCCGCGGCCTCTGGGCCGACCTCAAGGTCCCGGCGGCCGGGCACCGCCGCTTCGTGCGGGTGGTCCTGCCGATGGCCCCGTGGGTGTTCGGCTCGGCCGGCGTCGCCTACGCCGTGACCCCGCAGCTGGTCGGGGACCGGCTCGGCCAGTGGTCGCTGGCCTACGCGACCCTGCTGACCGTCCTCACCCTCGGCACCGGCGCCCTCGTCCAGCCCTTCGCCAAGCGCCTGGACTCGCTCTCCTCGGCGCGCGGCGTGATCGTCTCCATGGTCCTGATGGCCTGCGGGATGGCCGTCTGCGCCGCCGACGCGACCCTCCGCTCCCCGCTGCTGGGCCTCGGCGGCGCGCTCTTCCTCGGCGCCGCCTACGGCATCGGGGTGGTCTCCGGCCTGCTGGAGATCCAGCGCATCGTCACCCCCGACGACCTGGCCGGCATCACCGGCGTCTACTACGCGCTCTGCTACTCGGGCTTCCTGCTGCCCGCCGTGCTCGCCGCGCTCTCCTCGCTGGCCTCCTACACCGTGATGCTCGGTGTGGTGACGGTCCTGGCGCTCGCCAGCCTCGCCGTGATCGTCGTCTCCTCCCGGCGCACCGCCCCCGGCCCGGGGCCGCTGGAAGCCTCCCGCTGACGCCACCGATCGCTGACGCCACCGATCACCGACGGCACCGATCGCCGACAACACCGCCTCCCGCGCGGCCTCCCGCCGCCCCGCCCGCTTCCCGGGCGGGGCGGCGCCGTGCCGTCCGGGCCGAAAACCGGTTGCCCGGCCGTGGGCCGTACGACAGGGTCACGTCATGACCGAACCGGAACTGCGCACCCTCACCTCCGACGACTGGCCGCTCTGGCGCGAGCTGCGCCTGGCCGCCCTGGCCGAAGCCCCGTACGCCTTCGGCTCGACCCTGGCCGACTGGCAGGACGCCGAGGAGAGCCGCTGGCGCTCCCGGCTGGAGATCCCCGGGGCCCTCGACCTGATCGCCCTGGTGGACGGCCGCCCGGTCGCGATGGCCAGCGGCGTACCGGTCGACGACGACGCGAAGGCCGCCGAGCTGATCTCGCTGTGGGTCGGGCCGCAGGCCCGCGGCCGGGGCGTGGCGGACCGGCTGATCGCCGAGATCGCGGCCTGGGCCGCCGAGCGCGGTCGCACCACCCTCAAGCTCGCGGTCGCCCCGGACAACGCCGCCGCCCTCGCCCTCTACCGCCGCAACGGCTTCGCCGACACCGACGAGCCGGGCGACCTGATGGCGGACGGCGTGCGCCGCGAACTGGTCATGGCGCGGAGCCTGTAGCGGAGCCGGTCCGGGTGCGCAGGAGGGGCGCCCGGGCGGGCAGGGCGCGTCCGGTCCCGGTCGATCGGCCGGGTGGTCGTACGGTCCGGGGGAGGCTGCCGGCTCCCTTCGACCCAGAACTCGAACCACCCGCCTGTAGGGGCGGCCTGATCCGCGCGTCAGACCTTCGCGCCGTCCTTCGGGCGGGCGTGGGCCGGGAGGCCGGTGGCGAGGTCCTCGACCAGGAGGCGCCAGGCGATGGCGTCGGCGGCGGCGCGGAGCCGAGGGCTGCGGGGGCGGCCGGCGTCGGCGTCGAGGCGGGCGTTGAGCCAGTCGGACCAGGCGTGGTTGAGGGCGCGCACCTCGTGGGCGCCGGCCTCGGTGTGGGCGAGGCGGTCGCCGTCGCGGGTGAGGTAGCCCTCGGCGGCCATCCGGTCGAAGACCGGGGTCAGCACCTCGGGCGGGACCCGCTTGCGGACGGCGATGAGGTCGAGCGAGGCGTGGCCGACGGCCTCGGTGTGCCCGGCCACCTGCACCAGCGCCCAGGCGCCGGCCAGGTCGACCCGGGTGTCGGCGTCGTCGACGATGCCGCGGACGGTGTCGAGGTCCACGCCGCGCACGATCGTGCAGACGGCGAACTCCAGGTGCGCGTCGGAGTCGCTGGTGGTCGGCTGGGCGAAGCCCTCGCCCATGTCGGTGGAGCCGGCCCGGCTGGTGTCGCGCAGCTGCACCTGTTTGAGGAAGAGGGCGACGACGAAGCCGACCACGGCCACCGGGATGGTCCACAGGTAGACGGTGTGCAGCGCGTCGGAGTACGCCTGGACGATGGGCGCGGCCTGGTCGGCGGGCAGCCGGTGCAGGCCCTGGGGGCTTCCGGCGGCGTGGGCCAGGACGGCCGGGTCGGCGCCGGTGAGCCGGGCGGCGGTGCCGACCCCGGTGGCGAGTTCGGTCTTCAGGCTGTTGGCGTAGATGGTGCCGAACACAGCGGTGCCGAAGGAACTGCCGATGGTGCGGAAGAAGGTCACCCCGGCGGTGGCGGTGCCGAGGTCGGCGTAGTCGACGGTGTTCTGCACGGCGATGGTCAGCACCTGCATGCTCAGCCCGATGCCGACGCCGAGCACGAACATGTAGAGCGAGGCGAGCGCCGTGCCGGTGCCCGGCTGGAGGCGGGAGAGCAGGTACAGGCCGAGGGCCATCACCAGGGTGCCGAAGATCGGGAACAGCCGGTACCTGCCGGTCTTGCTGACGGCGTTGCCGCTGGCGATGGAGGCGATCAGCAGACCGATCACCATGGGCAGCATCCGGACGCCGGAGACCGTCGCCGAGTCGCCGTCCACGTACTGGAGGAAGGTCGGCAGGAAGGTCAGCGCGCCGAGCATGGCGAAGCCGACGATGAAGCTGAGCACCGAGCAGACCGTGAACACCGGGTTGCGGAACAGCCGCATCGGCAGCATGGGTTCGGCGGCGCGGGTCTCCGCCCAGCAGAACAGGCCGAGCGCCAGAGCGCCGCCGACGAACAGGCCGATGATCACCCCGGAGCCCCAGGGGTACTCGTTGCCGCCCCAACTGGTCGCCAGGATCAGGGCGCTGGCGCCGACCGCGACCAGCGCGATCCCCAGGTAGTCGATCACCGGCCGCACGGCCGAGCGCACCGAGGGGATGGTCCGGGCGGCCGCGACGACCACCACGACGGCGATCGGCACGTTGACGTAGAACGCCCAGCGCCAGGACAGGTGGTCGGTGAACAGCCCGCCCAGCAGCGGGCCGATCACCGTCGCCAGCCCGAACACCGCGCCGATCGCGCCCTGGTACTTGCCGCGCTCGCGCAGCGGGATGACGTCCGCGATCAGCGCCATGGAGGTGACCATCAGGCCGCCCGCGCCGATGCCCTGGACGGCCCGCCAGGCGATCAGCAGCGTCATGTTGGTGGACAGGCCGCACAGGAAGGAGCCGCCGACGAAGACGATCGCCGAGACCTGGAACAGCAGCTTGCGCCCGTACAGGTCGCCGAACTTGCCGGCCAGCACGGTGGCGACCGTCTCGGCGAGCAGGTAGGAGGTCACCACCCAGGACATGTGGGCGGCCCCGCCGAGGTCCGCGACGATGGTGGGCAGGGCGGTGCCGACGATGGTCTGGTCGAGGGCGGCCAGCAGCATGCCCAGCACGATGGTGGCGAAGACGACGTTCCGCTGCCGGACGTCCAGCACGGGTGGGGCGGACGGCGGGTTCTCGGTGGCGACTGTCATGCCGTCAGCCTCCGGGGTCAAGGGGCCGGTCGCGATCCGGTTCGCCCGTTCGGGTGAAAGCGGCTGGTCGGTCGCCCGGCGAACGGCCCGGGTGGCGCCGCGCGGTGGGCCGGGCGACGATGAGCCGGGCGGTCGTCACCCCGTCGCCCGCGTGGCCGATCGTAGCCCGGACCCCGGAGTACGGACCCCGGACCCCCGGAGCACGGACCCCCGGACCCACCGGACTCGGATCGCCGACCTGGACGCCCCCGGCCCCCGGGAAGAGGCTCCCATGACCGCCGACCACCCGCGCAGCACCGCGCCCCCGACGACGCCCGGCGCCTCCGCCGTGGGCGGCCGGGCCGCCGCCCGGCGCTGGCGGGCGCTCACGATCTGCCTGGTCGCCGGCTTCATGACGCTGCTGGACGTCAGCATCGTCAACGTCGCCCTGCCGACCGTACGGGCCGGGCTGCACATGTCGGACAGCGGCCTCCAGTGGGTGCTCAGCGGCTACGCGCTGGCCTTCGGCCTGGTGCTGGTGCCCTCCGGGCGGCTCGGCGACGCGCGCAGCAGGCGGGCCGTCTTCCTCGCCGGGCTCGCCCTGTTCACGGTGGCCAGCGCGCTCGCCGGCGCGGCGCGGAGCCAGGAGTGGCTGGTGCTGGCCCGGCTGTTCCAGGGCGCGGCGGGCGGGGTGCTGGTGCCGCAGGTGTCCGGCTTCATCCAGGTGCTGTTCCAGGGCGCCGAACGCGGCCGGGCCTTCGGCGCGCTGGGCGCGACCATCGGGCTGTCCACCGCCGTCGGGCCGTTGCTCGGCGGCGTGCTGATCCACCTGGTCGGCCCGGAGAACGGCTGGCGCTGGGTGTTCCTGGTCAACCTGCCGATCGGCGTCGCCGCGCTGCCGGTCGCCTACCGGCTGCTCCCGGCGCCCCCGCCCGCCGAGCAGCGGGCCGGGCACCGCGACTTCGACCCGGTCGGGGTGCTGCTGCTCGGTGCCGGCACGGTCTCGCTGCTGCTGCCGTTCGTCCAGGCGCAGCAGTGGCACGGCTCGGCCCGCTGGCTGCTGCTGCCGCTGGCGGCGGCGCTGCTGGCCGCCTTCGTCGGCTGGGAACTGTCCTACGGGCGGCGGCATGAGCCGCTGGTGAGCATGGCGCTGTTCACGGTGCGCCCGTACGCGGCGGGGGTGCTGCTGTCGCTGGTGTACTTCGCCGGGTTCACGGCGATCTTCTTCATCTTCACGCTCTACCTCCAGGCGGGCCTGCACTACTCGGCGCTGACGGCGGGCCTGGCGATCACGCCGTTCGCGGTCGGCTCGGGGGTGTCCGCGGCGGTCGGGGGCCGGCTGGTGAGCCGGCTCGGACGGCGGCTGGTGGTGGCCGGGCTGGTCCTGGTGCTGGCCGGGCTGCTGGCCTCGGCGCTCGCGGTGCAGTTCTGGTCGGGGCCCGCGGTGGGGTGGACGACGGTGTTGCCGCTGCTGGTCGCCGGGGTGGGCAGCGGCCTGGTGATCGCCCCGAACCAGACGCTGACCCTCCAGCAGGTGCCGGTGGCGCGGGCGGGCAGCGCGGGCGGGGTGCTGCAGACCGCGCAGCGGGTCGGCTCGGCGGTGGGCATCGCCGTCGTCGGCTCGGTGTTCTTCGCCCACGCCGCGGGCCCCCGCCCGGACTGGGCGCTGGCCTTCCAGCTGGGGGTGACGGTCGCGGCGGGCCTGGTGCTGGTGGCGCTGCTGGTGGCGGTCGCCGACATGGCCTCGGGCCGGGGCAGCTTCCGGGCCGGCGGGGCGCGGGTGGGGGACGGGCCGTGACGGACGCCCGTACGGACGGCCCGGCCGTCGTCGGGGCCGTAGGGCCGCCGCGCCGCCCGGAGGCGGCGCGGGCCGGGCGGCCGGGCCTTCTCGGCGGGCCCGGCACCCGGTCGTGCGGCGCCGGCGCTCAGCGCTTGACGGCCACGCCCGCGTACATCGCGATGTCCTGGTCGCGGACGGGCGCGGCGTCCGCGTCCGGGTGCCAGTGGTGCACCAGGGTGACGCCCGGGTCGAGCAGCTCGTAGCCCGCGAAGAAGGCCTCGGTCTGCGCCTTGTCACGGATCTGCAGCGGGATGCCGCGCGCGTTGTACTCGCGGCCGACGCCGCCGACGCCCACCGGGTCGGTGTCACCGGTGAAGACCGTCAGGACGAGGAAGCTGCCGGGCGCCAGGGCGTCCATGAAGCGGCGCACGATGCCCTGGGGGTCGTCCTCGTCCAGCACGAAGTGGACGATCGCGATCAGCGACAGCGCCACCGGCTGCGAGAAGTCGAGCACCTCGCGCAGCCGGGGGTTGTCGATGATGGACGCCGGGTCACGGAAGTCGGCGTCCACGTAACAGGTGCGGCCCTCGGGCGTGCTGTCCATCAGGGCCCGCGCGTGGGTGAGCACGATCGGGTCGTTGTCGACGTACGCGACCCGGGCCTCGGGGGCGATCGACTGGGCGATCTCGTGCACGTTCGGCGAGGTGGGGATGCCGGTGCCGATGTCCAGGAACTGCCGTACGCCGTACTGCTCGGCGAGGTGGCGGACCGAGCGCTGCATGAAGTCGCGGGTGGTGCGCATCGAGATCGGCAGCGACGGCCAGGCCTGTACCGAGGCGTGCGCCGCCGTCCGGTCCGCCTCGAAGTTGGTCTTGCCGCCGATGAGGTAGTCGTAGACCCGGGCGGAGTGCGGAACGTCCATCCGCAGGTCCACCGACGGCTGGTCGTTCCGCGGTTCCTGCTCCGACCGGACCTCGTTCGTCATGCTGCTCTCCCGTCGTTGGGCGTCCGTCACCGGCCGCCGTGGCGGCGGTCCTTGGTGCGCATGGTAACGGTCGCCCGGTACGACGAGATGACGGGGTCTCAGGCTCGTGCCTCCGGCTGCCCCGGGTCGAGTGCGGCGCCGCCGGGCCGGCGGGGAACCGCGGTGGCGTCGGAGCCCGTCCGGGTGTGCGCCGCCAGTTCGAGCGCGGCGCCGATCCAGGCCATGCCGAAGGCCCAGGTGGCCAGCCACTCGCCCAGGTACAGCGGGTGCACCGACCAGTTCGCGCCGATGCCCGTCACCCCGGCGAGGGCGGTGAGTGCCAGCGCGGCCAGGATCACCACCCCGGCCACCAGGTAGGCCGTACCCACCCGGGCGGGTTGGGTGGAGCGGGGGTTGCGGAAGGAGTAGAGGCAGAACAGCGCCAGCATGACGAACAGCAGGCCGGCGAAGGCCAGGTGGAACATCCCGACGGTGCGCTGGAGGGCGGACGCGCCGGCCCCCGGGGACGTCGGGCAGAGCGCGACCCCGAGTGCGAAGAACCCGGCCGCAGTGCTCCAGCGGTCGTCCCGCCGGTCGAAGCGGTAGCAGATCAGGAACACTCCGAGCGCGCACAGCGCGCCGACGAAGAGGTTCCGGGTGCCGGTGTAGTACGAGGCGCTCATCGAGACCGGCCAGAAGCCGTCCGTGCCGCGCCCCGTCACCTCGGCGGACAGCCAGTTGCCGAACGGCAGGGCGGGTGGCAGCAGGATGCCGATCAGGCCGACGCCGAGGCGCAGCATCGCGATGGTCCGTACGTCCTGCGTGCTCCGCCGGACACCGGGAGAGTTCTGAGTGGGGGAGTCGTGAAGCACGGACGCCTCCTTGCCTTTCGTGCGGGCACCTCAGCCCGCTGTTCCTCTGGTCGCGGGGGACGCGGTGGGACGGCGTCGGACGGGCGCCGCCACGCACCTGAGTGACCGTCAACTGGTGTACCCGTATTGGCGTGCGGAGTACCGCCGATTTGAGGGGTTTGCGCCCGTGATGACCGCCCGGCCGGCCGGAGGTCGCCCGTCGCGACCGGTGAGGCGCTGTCGTCGGCCCAACCACGCGTGATCGAAAGGGAGTCGACCGTCGGCCCGGACAACGCGGCGGCGGCCCGGTCGTGGTGACCGGGCCGCCGGGTGTCCGGGCGGGGAGGAGGTTCAGTCGGCGGGCTGCCGGGTACGGGCGATCAGCGCGTTGAGCAGTGCGGCCCCGCGGTCGGCGTCGTCCACGCTGACCGCGAACTCGGCGCCCTGGTGGGTGCGGACCACCAGGCAGGCGCCCCCGCGCAGCATCACGGTGGTGCCGCGCCCGTTGATCCGGTAGCCCCAGCCGCCCACCTGCGCGGCGGTGCGCTGCTCGGCCCGGGCGGATTCGAGTTCCGCGGGGGACCAGCGGCGGGCGGGCCTGCCGAACGGGCCGAGGCCGACCGCCAGGCCGTCGGCGGTCACCCGCGCCCGCGCCGAGGAGCAGAGGAGGAAGGTGGCGGCCATGACGCCGGCCGTCGCGACGAGGAACCAGTGCGGGTCGGTCAGCCCGCTCGCCGAGGTCAGCGCGACGGCGCCGGCGACCAGTCCGGACACCGCCGCGGCCAGCTGGAGCCACGGGTTGGCGACCCAGGAGAGCCAGACGAAGTTCTCGCCGGCCGGGGCCTCCAGCAGCGGTGCCCCGGCGGCCGGACGCGGTGCGGGGTGGCCTGCGTAGCGGCGGCCCGCCAGCCAGGCCAGCAGTCCGGCGAGGCCGGCGGCGAGCAGGACCAGGGCGACCTCGGCGCCCACCGGGGCGGCGTCCTGCCAGCGGGCGCGGTCCAGATTGGCGTGCACGACCGAGCTCTGGGCCCCGGTCAGCAGCACTCCGCCGGCCGCCAGCGTGGCCGCCGCGACCCTGGGCACCGGCTCGGCCCGGTACCGCCGCAGGGCCGTCAGGGCGAGCACCAGGACCGCCCAGAGCGCCGCCGGGAACAGGGCGGCCGCCGTCAGCGACATCGAGCCGTCGGGTTCCCGTCCGCCCCAGTGGGTGGCGAGCGGGTCCGGCAGCCGGTGGCGTGCTGCCAGCGGCAGGGCGATCAGCAGCGCCGGCACGCCGGCCGACCAGGCCGCCGCGGCCCAGAGCGCACCGCGGTGCGCGGGTCGAAGGGTGGTGTTCCGCTTCGAAGTGGTCGCCTCGTCCGTCACGAGATCCCCCTGATCATGTCCACGAGATCGTTCCTGCTGTAGCCGGCCCGGGCCGCTTCCTCGACCAACCGCCGTACCCGGTCGACGAGTTCGGATCGGGTGTCGGCTCCGGTCGCGATCGTGATGCCGCGGCCGCGGCGGAACTCCAGCACCCCCTCGTCGCGCAGCGTGCGCAGCCCGCGCAGGACGGTGTTGGCGTTCACCCCCAGGGCGAGGGAGAGCTCCCGGGCCGGGGGCAGTTTGTCCCCGGGGGTGCACTCGCCCTCGGCGACGGCCCGTCTGATCGCGCCGGCGACCTGCTCGTGCAGCGGTCGGGTGTCCCCGACGTCCAGTTTCAGCAGCATGGTGCTATTGACGATAGCACCATTCATGACTGGTGCCACCTGTCCGAGGCGGCGGGGGCGTGGCGGCGGGGGCGCGCAGAGCGAGGAGTACGACGGGGTGGCGGTGCGGGAGGTGCGGT